>JBGQAS010000017.1:0-13092 GCA_041494435.1 Anaerolineaceae bacterium
ATAATCGCAACAAACATTTACGGGACAGCGTAGACATTCGGGGTTGTGTGGGTGGCAGATCTCGCGTCCCAAGCGGATCAGGTTCATATGTGCCTCTCCATAAACCTCCGGGTTGAAAATCTGCTCCATGAGTAAATGAGTATGTTCAACTGAGATCTTATCAGGACGGAGCCCAATACGACCCGTAACCCGGTAAATGTGAGTATCCACCGGAAACGCCGGATGTCCCAAGGTGAACTGCATGACAATGGCGGCAGTTTTGGGTCCCACCCCTTTGAACTGCAACAGCCATTCACGCGCGTCCTCCCGTGGAATGCTTCTGAGGAAAGAGAGAGCCAGGCTTCCTCTTTGCCTGGTGATTTCCTTTAAAACGTTTTGAATCCGAGGACCTTTTTGGTTGGCCAGACCTGCTGTCCGGATGGCAGAAATGACTTTGCCCGGTTCAGCGTCGCGGACCTGCTCCCATGTTGGAAAAGATTGCTTAAGGTTGGTAAAGGCTTTATCCCGGTTTGCGTCATTCGTGTTTTGGGAAAGGATGGTCGAGATCAACTCATCCAAGGGTGATTCAGGTTGATGCCATTCCGGGACACCAAACGCGTTTAATAACCGGGAGTGGACTGTTTGCGCTTTTCGAAGCAGATTTTTATCAGGTGAGGAGCCGGGGGAAAAAGAATCCACTACACTCCCGTTCTGGTTAGAGGTGAAACACAGTGCGATATTCACCAACCGGGATCTTCTGCCAGTTGCAAATGGAACGAACATCATACCCAGCTAATTTTTCTAATTGCATGGAAGACAAGGCACCCATTTGTTTGAGGATGGAAAGGATCGCAATAGGGCGAGCCCGGCTACCTGTAAACATACCCGGGAAGGTCGGGCGGACATGCCCGCCCAGATCCCCATCACTGATCTTGAGGGCAATCCCAATCCCCGGGCTGCCAGCACTCAAGGCTCCCGGCATCAGCCCAACCACCTGGTACCCCTCCGCCCCAGCTTTACTCAAGATCATCCCACTGGCTACACTCATCAGGTCGGTGTCGAACCGTCCTGGTCCCGCGACCATCTCCGGGTTGCTGGTCATGGCATGGGTAATTTCTTTGCAAGCTCTTGCCCGAGTTTCTTCCAAATGGATCGGTTCACATAAGCGGGCAATGGCGAAGGCGGCTTGCCTTATCGGCACAGCGAATGTCGGCACGGAACAACCGTCAATCCCAACTTCTACCTTGGCGGGATCCAAGTTGCACATTTCCGAAAATGCCTTCAATATCGTTTGCTGAACAGGGTGATCTTTTTGAATATAGTCATTCAGACTCAGGTTCCGCATTTTGGCGTGCGCCAGCATTCCAGAATGCTTGCCCGAACAGTTATGCCGGTTGATCCGCGGCTGCTCGCCTCGCAGGAGCATTGCTTCAGCAGTGGGTTCGTCACTAATGGGGTGGCGACCGCAAAGCAATTGATCTTCCTGGATGCCAATCTTTTGCTGAAGACCTGTAACAACTTTCAAGTGCTCATCTGTGCCTGAATGCGATGCACAGATCAAAGCAAGCTCGCGTTCAGTTATTTTAAAATACTGTACCCCTCCCCTTTCTACAAAGGGCAACGCCTGGAAAGGTTTGGCGCTCGATCGCAGAAAGGTATATGTGTCGGGATCTCCGACAGATGCCAGGAGTTTCCCCACAGAATCCACGACCGTGAAAGCCCCAAAATGGATCGACTCCACGATCCTGCCTCGAGTTACCTCAACCAATGGTTCATAAAATGGGTAAGACATTCATTTTCCTTCTCAATTGAATTAATTTTGCCGTCCAGGTTGAATTGGAATCTTGAAAGGGATAAATCTACTTATTTAAGAAGGGAACACTTCACCGGAGTATTTATGCCGGAATAATTGATTCAATCCCCATTGCAAACGTTTTTGATATAACGATTCCTTGTTTGCTGGATACTTCAGGTTTTTTAATAAAGCACCTACCAGGTGAGAAGTATCGTCGGCAGTGCCTTTTTTGGCAACCAGGTTGTCCATTTGCTTTTGAACTTTTCCCAAGAATTTTATTTGATCCTTGATTTGTTCATGGGTGATCAACCCTCCTCGACCGCTGACAAACAAAAAATTCCGGTAGGGAGGTGCAAGCAATTGATGAAGCTCTTCTATCCAGATAGCAAGATCAGCCCCCGCGAGGAAGGGGGGTTGATCCACCACCACTGCATCCCCGATGAAAATTACCGACTGCTTGGGCAGGTTAACCCAAATTGCCGCCGGGGAAGGCCCCGGGTGAGATTCGAGTGAAATAACACTTTCATCCCAGCTAATTTGGAGTTGATGACTGAAGGTGATCTCTGGTGGTGCCCAGCGGATGCTGCCAAAATTATCATATTGTTCCCAAGCAGCTCCGGTCTCAGATCCAAAGGGTTTAAAGGTAATGGGGCGAGTACGGAAAATTTGGATCATTTTTTCTTGTCCAACCACGGTGCAGTCCATGGCGCGCACACCCAGGTTGCGATCCAATTGAGCATCAAGGTTGATCAAGAGACGATCCACGCCACCCCCCATGTTCATAACGTTCGATCGCCAGGAACGGATATCTTCAGGGCGGAAAGGGGCATCCACAAGGATCAGACCATGAGTCCAATCTATGGCACCCAGCGTCACCCCCGGGTAACTGGTTTCTATAAACACTTTCGGAGAAATTTCCTGCATATCAAATCCTTCAATTTCAACTAATTTTTAGCTGCAACGGGAAGAGTAAAAATGAACCGGCTGCCTTTTGGGTTGCGGGGTTCCATCCAGATTTTTCCTGCATGCGCTTCAACAGCCAATTTGCAAAATGCAAGTCCCAACCCAATCCCTTTGGGCGCGCCTTCAACTGGAAGGCGATTAAATTTTTCAAAAATCATGGAGCGCATGTTGACGGGAATGCCAGGGCCTTCATCCTCCACCCAAATACGTAAATCCTTTTTGGCAAGGTCGGCTCCCAAGATCACCGCACCATCAACAGGGCTGAATTTTGCTGCATTTTCCAATAAATTGATCATCACCCGGCGGATCATATCAATATCCACCTGTACAGGGGGTAATTTTTTGGGTATTTCCAGTTTCAAGATTTGCCGCCTGCCTTCGAGATTGGCAATCACGGCATCCCTGGCATCATTTGCAAGTTCATTAATCGCTGCTGTCTTTTTCACAACGATGGATTGCCCTGCTTCGAGGCGATTAATATCCAGCAAAGAGTTGATCAGCCTCTGCAGCCGATCGACAGATCGATTGGTTATGGAAAAAACCGAACTCAAAGCAGAATTACTTTCGGCTGGCAATAGATTTTCCAGGATATCCAGGCTGGCAATAATGTTAGCCAAGGGAGAACGGAGGTCATGGTAGATCATCGAAATAAGATCTCCGCGCAAAGAATCCAATTCTATTTTCGTAGACACATCCCGTAATATCCACTGCAATGATTCTGCACCCTTGAAATTGATTTTCCGAGTAAATATTTCGACGGGAAGAGAGTTCTGATCGGCAGTTGCTAGATTTGCTTCATATTGGACTGTTCTTCCCTTTTTCAATCCGACGTTCTGAGTATCCAGAATATCCCTGGGCTCCTGCATTTCCAGAAAGGAAGCTCCACGTAATTGATCAATTCCAAGACCGCTGGTCAATTGCGCTTCCCGGTTCGCTTCCAGAATAATTCCATGCCAATCTGTGATCAAGATGGGATAAATGCTATCGTTGAACAATTCATAGTAACGCTGAACTGCCACTTCCCGTGATTGAAAAAGACGGGCGTTATAGATGGCAATTCCAGCCATGTCCGCTATGGCTTGAATTAATGTCAGATTCTCGTCATTGAAAAACCCAGGTATTGGATAAACCATGGTGAGCACACCAACCGTCTCATCCCGAGCCATAACAGGTACGCACAAAGCAGATTTAGCTTCTCCAGACCTACGTCCCTTGTCAGGCTTTTTCATCCAGCGCTCGTCGGTACGAGTATCCGAAATCAATGCTGGTTCTCGATTGTTGAGTACCCAGCCTGCCAACCCCCCTGCCAGGATATCCTTCATTTGACGGACGGTGCATGGTTTGGGCGAACCATCATAATAAATCGCCGCCATGATCGGCTTTTGATCCTCGTCGAGGACGATCAAGCTACCACGCTCCGCATCTACATTACTGATGCATAAGGAAAGAACATTCTCGAGCACTTTCCGGAGGTCAAGCGTCGAAGCCAACTGCCTGCTGATATTGAGCAGTAGTTCCAACGAAGATCGAGTTCGGTCAAGTGCCATATTATTTCTTGAGCAATCCCACTCTAAAAAATCGGATCATCTGCAACTTTGATCCGTTTCTGTCAGTATAGCATAAATCAAAATGGGGAGCTTCAGACCGTTCACCTGGTTTAGCGAAGAGGAATCCAGTGGGCTCGTGCAGTAGTCCAACGTTTGACTTCGGAACAATAAACGCAATCCTGGTCGGAACATAGCAATGCCAGGGGATCTTTCTGCAAAATCTCAACGATATTCCTGATTAGATTTTTCATAGAGAAAACCCTGGCATGATGAGTACCAATCCACATTTGAGGTGGAGAATCTTCTAGCAACGAATCGAGGGCATTGAATCCCTTGGAACAACCCAAAAAATGGGGACACTCGACTACTTTTTCTTCTGTCAACGCCCAACGGATGAATTGCTTCCTCCCAGCGACAGTTTCAGCGTATTGAACGGTGTAGTTAAGTGTTTGATCACCCCCGAAAAGAAGAACCCAGCCATCCAATTCACTTAGCTTCTGGATTGGTGCCCAAGGAGCTGAAAGCGATTGTGCATTTAATGCCATATCAACGCCCACGCCGCAGAACGAAAAAATGGGGTGGCTTGATCGACGAGACTGGGGATGACTCCTCAGCTTTTCGGCAGCATCTCCCATTTCGGGGCTGGAAGGGAGACTTTCAGTAAAAACTTCGGCAAAAGTTTCGTGATCTTCTATGGCATATTCAAGAGCATTGTTGGGCGGACCAGTTCGAGGAATCACCATCGTTTGGAAGGTGAAAGTAGGCATCATGACATTATCCACAGTCGCAAGGAGAGCTGCCAACAAGGTATCGCTGCCGCCCTTGACATCAGCCAGAACCGAATTGGAGATATGAGCCAACACTGGTTGATGGCTGGGAATATTCAGTTGACGAAATCCATTTGCAAGATCACGATAAGAGTTCATGGGATTATGGTTCCGCGTGCATTCAAACAAGTGGGAAAAGAATCGGTAACTTGGCCAGCGTTCAACACCAGTCCCAAGTAAGGGGAAGGATCGTAGGTATTTTGAATATCCAGTTCATTTTTGAAGCCGCCTTTGCCATCATCTTTTACGACGGAGAAGTGTAAATGAACCCCTACAGGATTATTGGGGTCACCCGAGTAATCTCCTTGATATCCAAGCAAAGTACCCGCTTTTACAAAAACATCGGTGGTCCCGGGAGGGAACTGATCAGAAATGAACGATTGACCGTTGGGATCCGCCATGTGAGTATAGTAGGTCCAAATTTGCCGTCCTGGTTGTAACGGATCTGAGAGAATGCGGATGATCACGCTGGATTTCCAATCAGACAGGCGGGTCAAATATCCATCATAAGCTGCCACAACCGGGGTGATGCCAGGCTGATCACCTCCGAAAATATCGATTCCCTGGTGGCTTGTCCCGATTTTGAAATGATCACCCCACAGGTACCCAATCAAACCGTTCGTGGGAATTATGAAGGGAGCATTTCCACACTTCGTCCCCAAGGTTACTGCCCAATCAGAATGTTTTGCCGGATTCGCAAGCCAATCCCGGATTTTCAACGAACGAGTCCAATCTGCAGGTCTACGTATGACTAGAAAATAAATGGCTAAACCAGCCAAAGCCCCTACCAATAATAGAAAACCCACAATTCTCCTACTAGAACCTCGACTCATGCCAAGCTACCTATCATTGACCAGGGACCCGCCCATTCAATGTTGACATTTCGTAATTGCCCACGCAGTTCATGATCCGCTTCTACAAAGACTAATTCATTGTTCGGGGTTCGACCGCGCCACCGACCTTTGCGAGTATCTTCGAACAGCACTTCTACCGATTTTCCAACTTTCTTCAAATGGATCTCACCAGCTATTTTTTCTTGGAGTTCTTCCAGTTTCCTGAACCTATCCCATTTCACAGAATCCGGGATATTGTCAGGCAGGGTACGGGCTGAGACAGTCCCGGAGCGAGGAGAGTAGCGAGCCAGGTGGGCTACATCTAATTTTAGATCATTCAAAAGGTCATAGGTTAGTTGAAATTTCTCGTCGGTTTCATTTGGAAATCCCACGATGATGTCAGTCCCAATGGATACTTCGGGAATGGTGGATCGAATCTTCTCTATCAAAACTCGATAATCCCGATTGGAATAACCCCGTCGCATGGCGGAGAGGATTTCATCATCCCCAGCCTGTACGGGAACTTCGATATGCGGCATGACTTTGGGAAGCTCTGTTACCGCTTTCAGCAAATCATCCCCTAACCAGTTTGGATGCGAAGTAAGAAACCGAATTCTAAACAGTCCTTCAATCTCATTTATTTTCTCCAACAAGGAGGCAAGTTTGGGAAAGTCAGGATTTTCTTTTCCGTACCGATCCACGATTTGCCCCAGTAAGGTCACTTCACGGATACCTTTTTCGACCAAACCCTTTATTTCATGAATGATTTCTTCCGGGAGACGGCTGATTTCCGTACCGCGCCGCGATGGGATCACGCAATATGTGCAGGCATGGGAGCATCCCAAAACGATTGGGACAAAAGCTGTAACCATGTTGCCAACCTGGCTTTGAGGGATGGGTGCTTCGCCATCCAACCAAAGAGATTGTAGGGTTACTTCTTTATTGACAATGTTTTTTCCATCCCTCTGGCTTAGGAAGTTCATCAAAGGTTCGAGGTCAGAAGGTTGTGAAAACACGTCCACCATGGGGAAGCGAGACTTTAAACTCGCTGGTTCTTGCCTGCCCACAAGGCAACCCATCAGATTGATGACCAAATCTGGGCATTGTTTCTTAAGCGGTTTTAGGGATTGCAGTCGGTTGTAAGCCTTGTCTTCCGCGCTCTGGCGGACTACACATGTGTTCATCACGATTAAATTAGCATCTTCTGGATGTGGGGTAGGTGAATATCCCATTCTCTCGAGGACAAAAGCCACTCGTTGGGAATCTGCCACGTTCATCTGGCAACCTTCCGTCCAAAGGTGATATTTCATCGGGGAGATTATATCAGACGGATTTCCAATTCCCCCTAATTTTATCCGATTCGGATATCGCCCTTTTCGGAGTGGTACAATCCTTCCCATGTTGCCTGCGAGGAAGAGACAGAAGAGTAACTGGGTGTTGAACGCGTTGCTTGGGATTGGAATATGTACCTTGCTCGCGGTTTTAGCATACCAAATCCCGTGGGTACATCAACGCGCATCCTGGAGGTTGGAAGCTGCTGTCAACTATATTCGGTTGATCATTCACCCAGTCGGCACGGTACCCATACCCGATGAAACCTTGCCTGCACTTGGATCATCGGAAATTGTGCCAACTCCCACAGTGACAATTCCACCCACTTCTACACCATCCACCCCTGAGCCCACACCGACGGTAACCCCCAGCCCCGCGCCTTTACCGACCTCTGTGACTTTATCTCCTCCTGTTTTCGACAAATCCAAAGATATCCAGGACTGGAACAATTGCGGTCCTGCAACCCTTGCTTTGTATTTGAGGTTCTATGGGTGGCAAGGCGACCAGTTCACGATTTCCGATGTCGTGAAACCTCTCCGCGCTGATAAAAATGTCAACATTGATGAGCTGCAATATTTTGTTTTAACCCAGGCAGGTTGGTTGGGCGCCGAATTCCGCGTTGGTGGAACCATTCCTCTTTTGAAAGAATTCATTGCAGCTGGGTTTCCAATCATGATCGAAGAATCTTTCCTGATTGGGGAGGAATACTGGCCGAACGACGATCATTGGACTGGGCATTATCTGTTATTGACAGGTTATGACGATGCAAACGGTACCTTTATTTCACAGGATGCTTTCAAAGGACCCAACACTTTGAAGAGTTATCGAGACCTGGACAAGGATTGGGAAGCATTTAACCGGGTTTATATGATTGTTTTCCCTACGCAACAAGTTGATACGATAAAAGCGATCCTTGGTGCCGATTGGGACAAAGAGATTAATCGCCAGCATGCTCTCGATACAGCCAAAGCTTCCACAGTTTCAAACCCAGATGATACATTTTCCTGGTTCAACTTGGGTACCAACCTCGCCTATTTTGACAAATACTCTGAAGCTGCTCAAGCTTATGATCAATCTTTCAAAATTGGTCTCCCCCAAAGGATGCTCCGATATCAATTTGGACCCTTCATTGTAGATTTTAAACTCAATCGCAATGATGATTTGCTATCCCTGACAAAATATGCCCTGAATTTAACCCCCAACTCGGAAGAAATTCTTCTCTGGCGGGGATGGGCGTTGTATCGCAATGGAGATCGAGAAGAAGCGCTCAAAGCCATTACTGATGCCCTGACTGCTCACCCTGGATATTCCGATGCATTATATGCGCTAGATTATATTAATAAAAATCCATGACATGAACGGTATCATTATTGGATACTCTATGATAATTATTGGTTAATCAAGGAGGAAAGAAAATGAAATCAAGAATTGTCATCGCCATTGTTGTACTTGCACTTACAGGTTGTTCAGCTTCATTTTTCAACTTTTCCACTCCTACTCCCACCGGGCCAACGCCCACCCCCCTTTCCGAACAACAAATCATGGACCAGATCCAGACCCAGGTCATTTCCATCCGGGGACTTCAACCTACCGGGCCGGTGACTCGTGGTTTCCTAACATCGGCACAATTGCCTGAAAAAGTCATCAATGACTTTTTCAAAGATTACACCGCAGCCGATCAGGCAAAGGACCTGAGGGAATTATCCCTGGTGGGACTATTGAATTCAAACTTTGACCTGCATACTTTCTACATCAACTTGTATTCCGAACAAATAGCAGGTTATTACGATCCTAAAACAAAAACAATGTATGTAGTCTCAGATACATCCTTCAATGGTCCAGCCAAAGATACCTATGCCCATGAATATACTCACGTGTTGCAAGACCAAAACTACGACCTCCTAAATGGGTTGAATGACAATCCCGAGTATTGCAAAACACATACCGAGTATTGTGCTGGCGTTGATGCCCTGATAGAAGGGGATGCAGTTAATACTGAAACTGCCTGGTTGATGCAATATGCAACGGCTCAAGATAAACAAGATATCACGAACTTCTATTCCACCTATAAGAGCCCTGTCTATGATTCAGCTCCAGCCTTCATGAAAGAAGATTTTGTCTTCCCATACGTCCAGGGAGCTGCCTTCGTTCAGCATCTTTTAAGTATCGGCAATGAAGCTGAAGTTGACAAAGCCTTCAAGAACCCTCCCGTCGATACCGAACAAATCTTGCACCCTGAGCTGTATCCGTCTGATACCCCCATCGACATCCCTCTCCCAGATTTTTCTACAACCCTGGGCAGCGGGTGGACGGAAGAGACCCGCAACGTGATGGGTGAATGGTATATCTACTTGATCTTTGCCGATGGACTGGATACAAGATACCAGTTAACCAAGGCAACAGCCCAAACCGCTGCTGCTGGCTGGGGTGGAGATACCTACCTGCTCTATTACAATGCTACATCGAATCAAAGTGCTTTCATCATGCGCAGCCAATGGGATACCATGCAGGACGCTGATCAGTACTGGAGCGCCCTGGTCGATTATTCAACTGCACGATGGGGCACCCCAAACCAAAACCAGAATTTCACGGTCACCTGGCTGGGACAATCGGAAGGCGTAATCACCCTGAAGCGGAATGGGAATGATATCCTCTGGCTTATGACACCCGATCAAGCCAGTGCCAACGCTATGATTGCCAACGTGCCGAATTTTTAGTGGACTGCTTTTAAAAATATATTAGATCAAGGCATGATCCGGTTATCAAAACTGGTCAGGGCTTTCATATAATTTGCCCGCTCGAAGGCACCGGGTTCGGTTACGTGCTGCTGACTTAAAGCACCCCGCATTTGATCCACGGACTGGTAATCGTGATCTGTCATCCATTTCTGCAAATCAACCAGGATCTCTCCAACGCGCTTGGAACCATTATGGATAAGTTCAGATGCCATCATGGTGACTGTTGCACCTGCCATGATGCCTTTGACCACATCTTTAACCGTGTGCACTCCACTTGTGAGGGCCATATCAGCTTTGAGCCTTCCATAAAGAATAGCGATCCAGCCCAACGGGAGCAATAAATCGGAAGATGTGCTCAATTCCAAATGGGGTACTACTGTGAGGTCATCAATATTTAAATCGGGTTGGAAGAAGCGGTTGAACATGACCAATCCGTTGGCACCTTTTTCCACCAGGCGGAAAGTGAAATTGGGGATGGATGTGTGGAATTGGCTAAGCTTCACTGCCAGGGGGATCTTGACCGTCTGACGCACACTCTCCACCAGATCCATGTAAGCTTGTTCCAATAATGAGCTTTCCACGTTGGGATCTGTTGCGATGTGGTAAATATTCAACTCCAGGGCATCCGCCCCGGCGTCTTCCATTTTCTTGGCATATTTCACCCAACCGCCCTTAGTATTACCATTCAAGCTGGCAATGAGTGGAATTTTCAGATGCTTCTTCAATTCTGCAATTTGACTTAGATATTTTTCCGGGCCCAAGTTGTAATGATCGAATTCCGGGAACCAGGTTAATGCTTCAGGAAAGGAGTAGGTGTGAGCTTCGAGATAATAATTCAGTGCCTTGCCCTCGTGGTAAATCTCCTCTTCGAAAAGCGAATACATCACCACGGCACCGATACCTGCATCTTCCAAAGCCCGTACACGTTCATTCTTTTTCGAGATTGCGGATGCGGAAGCTATGATGGGGTTGCGTAGTTTAAATCCCAGATATGTTGTCGATAAATCTGCCATTTGTACCTCCTGTTAGCCTATAAAAAAACCTTGCCAGGCAAAATTCACCTGACAAGGTTCATGACTACTCCGGTTTACTGGGTTCCGGGTTGCTGGCTGTCCGATACACCATGGCAGCCATTTGCTTGTAAAGCTCCCAGCGCTTGCGGACATCATCTTCGGCTTCGCTCATGAGCATTTCTGCCCGGGGTTCATCCGCCTGGAGAAGTTGGCGATACCGGGACTCATTGTAAGCATAATCCTTTACCGAGATGGTCGGGTCCTTGGAATCCAGGACCAGTGGATTCTTGCCTTCTTTTAGCAGTTCCGGGTTATAGCGGTATAAAGGCCAGGCTCCGGATTGGACAGCTAATTTTTGCTGATCCAGACCGCGACGCATATCCAGTCCTTGCTGGATGCAGTGAGAATAGGCAATGATGATTGCTGGACCATCGAAGGCATCCGCTTCGAGGAATGCCTTAAGAGTCTGTACATCGCTGGCGCCAAAAGCCACATGTGCCACATAAATATAGCCGTAACTCATGGCGATCATCCCCAGGTCTTTCTTGGGCAAATTCTTTCCGCTGGCTGCAAAGCGAGCTACCGCGGCACGGGGTGTTGCCTTGGAAGATTGACCCCCCGTATTGGAATAGACCTCGGTATCCAAAACCAGGACTCTCACCTTGCGTCCGGATGCAAGTACATGATCCAGACCGCCAAAGCCGATGTCGTATGCCCAACCATCCCCACCGATGATCCAAACGCTCTTGCGGACGAGGAAATCAGCCACACTTGCCAATTGCCCAGTTAAAGGATCTTTGATCGTTCCAAGTCGTTGCTTTAGTTGGACAATGCGTTCGCGTTGGGCAAAGATTCCTGATTCTGTTTTTTGATCGGCATTCTGGATCTCATCAGCCAGCTGTGCGCCTATCTTGTCGCGAAGTTTTACTACTAGTTCAGTAGCGAAGGCAGCCTGCTTATCAATGGTCAACTGCATTCCCAAGCCAAATTCAGCGTTATCTTCAAAGAGTGAGTTGGACCAGGAAGGACCCCGACCTTCTTTGTTCATGGACCAGGGAGTTGTGGGTAAATTTCCACCATAAATAGACGAGCAACCGGTGGCATTGGCAACCATCACCCGGTCACCGAATAAGCGGGTCATCAAGCTGATATAAGGGGTTTCACCGCAGCCGGCACAAGCACCAGAGAATTCGAACAACGGACCCAACTGTCCCACGTTTTTGATATTGGTGGGTTCAAACAGTTTTCGATCAGGATCAGGCAAGGAAATAAAGAATTCCCAATTCGTGCGTTCAGCTTCGCGCAACGGAGGTTGGGCAGCCATGTTGAGGGCTTTACGGCTGGGATTGGTCTTGTCTTTACCGGGGCAAACTTCCACACAGAGTGCGCAGCCTGTGCAATCCTCAGGAGCAACCTGGACAGTGAACTTTGTTCCAGGGAATTCTTTATACTTGGCATCAATGGATTTGAACGTAGCAGGCGCCTTCGCCAGGAATTTTGGATCATAGGTTTTTTGACGAATGACCGCATGGGGGCAAACAAACGAGCATTTACCGCACTGAATGCACAGATCGGTTTCCCATACCGGGATTTCCAGGGCAATATTCCGCTTTTCCCATCGCGTTGTAGCTGAAGGGAAGGTTCCATCCACAGGTAACTTGCTTACCGGTAGACTGTCGCCATCATTGACCATGATGGGGCCTAAAGTGTTGCGCACGAAATCGGGCGCATTCGCGGGTACAGCCGGGCGACGGGTCAATTTGCTGGATACTTCTGCGGGAACCTTGACTTCAAACAAATTCACCAGCGATTGGTCTACGGCATCAAAGTTCTGTTTGACAACGGCTTCTCCGCGCTTGCCATAGGTTTTTTCGATGCTCGTTTTGATGGCTGCAATGGCTTCTTCACGAGGGAGAATGCCACTGATGGCAAAGAAACAGGTTTGCATGATGGTATTGATGCGTCCCCCCAAGCCAATCCGACGGGCAACTTCATAAGAATCGATTACAAAGAAACGTAGTTTCTTATCAATGATCGAGCGCTGCACTTCCTTGGGTAGCTGATC
>JBGQAS010000058.1:0-8517 GCA_041494435.1 Anaerolineaceae bacterium
GCGATGTATTCAAAACCATAGTGATCCAACCCTGCACGCAAAGTCACCAAACCCACATCACCATATCCTTTGGATTTCATGACAACATAGGCCAAGGGGGGCATCCAACCAATGTGAGCATTCCCAGCACCCATGGCTTCGATCAAAGCGCCATATGCGGTCGGGACGGTTGTCGTAATGGTGTAGCCGGTAATGGCTGATAATTGGGCTGCGATGGAATCACCGCTGGCGATCAATTCCTGAGTGGTCGCGGATGGAGCAAGAGCCATCACAAGCGGGTTGTCAGGAGTGCCAAGGGTTGGAGCAGCGGTGGGAGCCGTTGTTACTTCAGGCGTCGGCGTTGCTTTGGGTGTGCAGGCGGAAAGCGCAATAGTTGCCGCTAGCACAAGTGAAAGAACAAAGAACAGCTTTTTCATATTCATCTCCTCTTTAGATTGTTGGGGTTTTTTGGTCCCCTATCAATATAAGATGATAGCGCAGAAAAGAAATAAAGACAAGCACAAATAGCTTAAAAGTATGGAATTTCCAAAATATTAAGATTCAAATCACAATTTCAACGGATTTTTTTTGAGGAGTTCGAATTTTCTTATGTATTTCGAGCAGTGCGCTCTCCGCACACTCACTTCCAAGATCAATAATTTCTTTTATGTGGGTAAAACCTGTGATTGAAGTGAATTTTGGGGGCATTTTAGGACTCAAGATGATTTCAGGTCTGGCAATTTTTATCCGCTCTTGCGTCATTTCATTCATCATGATCAGCAACGAATTGTAGGAATCCCGAAAAAATCCAGGAATTCGGACAGAAAAACTTACTTGGTCTACTTTTTCATCATTTTCCATTGTCAATTCAGAATGAACATTCACTGCAATGATGAAATTTGCCCCCATTTCACGAGCCCTGTCCACTGGTAAATTGTTTAGAACTCCCCCATCCACAAGAAAATAATTTTGATAGGGTACAGGCGAAAATAGTCCTGGTATGGCTGAAGATGCATAAATGGGTGGCAACAACTCACCGCTGGTAAATACGATTTCTTTGCCGGTTTTTAAATCTACAGCGTTAATTGCCATGGGTATTTTAAGCTGCTCAAATGTAGTGATATCCCCAAAAAACCGTCCTAGAAATTCCCGGACTTTATGCCCTTCTAATAAGCCTCTCCTCCGAGGAGATAGATCCAACAACTTGATCAATTCCGTTCTGCGGGAAAATTTTAGAGCGACATCTTCAATTTCTTCGATTTTTTTTCCGCTTGCATAAGCCGCACCAAGAATCGCCCCCATGCTAGTACCCGCAATGAAGTCGAAGGTAATATTCTCTTTTTCAAGAACTTTGAGGACGCCAATATGAGCCAACCCTCTGGCTCCTCCGCCACTTAAAACCAAACCTATTTTGGCCTGCATGACCGAATTGTAAGGCATAAATGGATGTTCGTTGAATCTATTACGAATTATTTATAATAGGTTGTTTTTTGAGATGGAACTGTAATTGTCCCAGGCTGCACTTCGTTCAGCCAATCTTTTACAGACAATCTTCTTTGCTTTGTCGAAGGAATCATCCGTTCAGTCATTTTAGCAAAATGGTAGCCATAAATAGAAAAAGTGATTGCCAGAGGGAATTTCGCAGGATCCCTAAACAGAGTTCTAAAGAAAAGTTTCCAAAACTCTTTTCTTTCTTTTCGGAATATCCCAATTCGGAATATGGCCTTGAAGAGGGCTCCAACTTCGTCTAAATTAATGGATACAGGTTGTTTTACAGGATGATAATACGTTAAAAAAGTTTGGATACGCTGATAAAACATTTTGGGATCAAATATTGTCGATAAGATCCCAAAATATCCGGCACGAAGGCGATTCATTCCCATCACAGGAACAATATTGGTCGAACCATCGACATTATCACCTGAAGACATGGAAATGATACGGTTTTCGTTCTGTAACCGATTATAAAGAGTGGTCCCTTCCATGGCTTGTAACATCCCCACCATCGCAGTCAGAATTCCACTTTCCTGTATGAAATCAATCTGCTTTTGGAAGATGGAAGGAGAATCCTGGTCAAATCCGACGATGAATCCGGCCATTATCTGGATTCCACTTTCCTGGAGGTGGTGGACGCATTCGAGCAAATCGCGATTCTGATTTTGTTTTTTATTGCAGTCTACCAGACTGGCTTCATCCGGGGTTTCAATACCTACAAAAATGGAAATGAAACCAGCTTTGACCATCAAATCGATGAGTTCATCATCATCTGCAATATTAATGGATGTCTCGGTAATAAAATTGAATCCGATTTTTCCCCTCCGCCATTCTATTAGTGCGGGCAGTATTTCTTCTTTCAATATCTTCTTGTTTCCGATAAAGTTATCATCGACAAAAAATACATTCCTTCGCCAGCCCAGGCGATACAAGTTATCCAACTCTGTAATGATCTGTTTGACAGTTTTAACCCTTGGGATGTGTCCTAACATGGAGGTAATGTTGCAAAAATCACAATTGAATGGGCAACCCCTCGAAAATTGAATGCTCATGGAGTCATAATATTTAAAGGACAATAAGTTCATTAAGGGGGCAGGGGTCTTTCGAATATCCGCAAATTCATCCGTTTTATAGATGTGCTGCGGATGACCTTCAGCAAGATCCTTCAAGAATTCAGGAAGGGTTATCTCGGCTTCATTGAGGATGAGATGTTCGACATCATCAAATTCAGCTGGTTCACTTGTGAACAATGGACCGCCGGCGACAATAGTTTTGCCAAGTTGATGGCATTTATTGATAACGCTCCGTGAAGAGGATCTTTGGATAACCATGGCACTAACCAATACGAAGTCAGCCCATAGGATATCCTTATCTTTTAATGGCTCGACATTTTTGTCGATAAGTCTTAATACCCATTCCTTGGGGAGCATGGCTGCTATGGTTACCAAACCAAGGGGAGGAGTGCTGGCCTTCTTGTTGATAAAGGTAAGCGCGTGTTTAAAACTCCAAAATGTTTCAGGAATTTCAGGATAAACCAATAAAATATTCATTTTTTGCTCCATACGGGATAATACCCAAGGTGTTGGAGCAAGATATCTACCCCAAGGCATATCCAGGGTCATGCCTTGGGGGGTGTCCATTAGCTATACTTCTATCTATGGGGATATAGGAAAAAATACCTCCGATGTTATAATTTTTTAATCATGTTCCCGCAGATTTCCACCCGTTTACGAAGTGGGGAGATTATCAATGTCGCATTTGCGTTGATTGTCCTGGTTTCCCTATTCTCCGCAATCAGTACAATGTCCAATATGGGCGTGGTGGAGATCACAGCACTCCTTTTCCTGACCACTTTTTACATCTTGATGGGGATTTACGGCTTCAACCGGATTCTTCATTCATCGAATCCTCAGATGAAATACTTTTATCCCTTTATACAGGGATTGCTCGGATTCATGATCATCTGGCTTGAAAAAGGATCGGGGTTCCAAGCGCTCATTTTTCTGCCTTTGGTTGGACAATTCGTACTACTTTTTGAGGGGTTTTGGATATTTGTGGGGAATTTTTTCGTTCTGGGGATGTACTCGATCGCGACTTTTCTATTATTTGGATCCATCGATATCGTCATCAGTAATGTCCTCACCTTTTTTGCTGGCCAGATATTTGTCATTGTTTTCACCCAAATGGCCGTGGATGAGGAAAAGGCGCGCATTAAAGCGGAGGATTTGGCTCAAGAGTTAACCAAAGCCAACCAGCAATTAAAGGACTATGCAAACCAGGTGGAAGAATTGGCTATCGAAAAAGAGCGCACCCGGTTGGCGCGGGAAATCCATGATGGGATCGGTCACAGCTTAACCACGGTCTTCATGCAACTTCAAGCGGCATTGGCAATCTATCATAAAGAACCGCAAAAAGCAGAAAAAATCATTCTATCCGCTCAAGGGTTGACAAAAGAAGCTTTAAACGATGTCAGAAACTCAATCTCCGAGTTGCGGGATTCTGACGTAGCCGAGGGATCACTTTCTTCACGAATAAAACGCTTAGCCAGTAACTTGAATACTATTGGTTTGGTATACACTTTTCGGACTCTTGGAAAATCCCGGGAATTACCTGTGCAAGTGAAGAAAGCGCTTTATCGGATTTCTCAAGAAGGGATAAACAACGCAATAAAACACGCCAATGCTTCCAAAGTAGCCATAACATTAGACTATCGTGAAAGAAAAAAAATCACACTGATCCTGAAAGACAATGGGGTCGGAAGAGATGACATAAAATCAGGCTATGGCTTGATTGGAATTGAAGAACGGATGAAATTGCTCAAAGGGTCGGCTTCGTTTATTAGTAAAAAGGGGCAGGGGTTTGAATTGAAAATCGAGGTGCCAGGATGAAAGAAATCATAAAAATATTACTGGCAGATGATCAGTCCCTTTTCCGGGATGCCTTGGGAACACTTTTCTCCTCGGAAGAAGGTTTTGATGTTGTTGGAAACGCTTCGAACGGAGAAGAAGCTCTTAAGCTGTCTTTGAAATATCAGCCGGATGTAGTTTTGATGGACCTGCGCATGCCGGTGATGGATGGGGTTGTTGCGACTCAACGAATGCATGAGCAGTTACCGAAGATTAAAGTCATAGTCCTGACAACTTTTGATGATGATGAAGCCATTTTTGAAGGGCTGCGTGCGGGGGCAGTTGGATATCTTCTCAAAGATGTGACCAAAGAGAACCTTTTCTCAGCTATCCGCTCTGCGGCCCGGGGAGAATACTCGTTGTCACCTGCGATAACCGCCAAAGTTATTGCTGAATTTTCGCGTATATCCAAACCGCGTTCGAAGGTAGATCAGGGGACTACTGAAACTCTTTCCAAAAGAGAATTGGAAATCCTGCATCTTATCGCCCAGGGAATAGGTAACAAGGAAATTGCTGAACGACTGGTAATTTCAGAAGGCACAGTAAAAAATCACGTTTCTAGCATTCTCAAAAAGCTTAATGTGAATGATCGCTTACAGGCGGTACTAAAAGCGAAGGAAACAGGATTAACGCCATGAAAAACACTCAATTCCAAAAAGCAAATGAAAAAAACAGACCAGTCAATAATGGACTCCGTCCGTTACTGAATTTTCTTGGACTGGGCATCATCATTATAGGGATTGCGCTGATCCTAAATCAATACTTTCAAACCGGTTGGTTAGTGTTACTTATCCTGCCCGTGATCAGCCTGGTAGTTTTGATATTTGGATTCCGCCAGAAGACGTTTACCCTTCTTCTACCCGGTGGAATTCTTTTCTTCCTGGGTCTGGGCGGGTTCCTTGCTTTTTATGTTTTGCAGGGCTTGAGCATGAATTTCAGGATTGGAGTTCTCTCCTTCAGTCTGGGTATTTGCTGGTTAACTGTTACCTCCATAACTGCGTTATTCAACCAAAAAATCGCCTGGTGGGCAATGATTCCAGGGTTGTCATTTATCGGGATTGGAATTTCACTGATATTTACAAAATTTCTATGGTTTGATGTGGTTTTTTGGACGTTATTGGGATTGGGCATTGCGTTCCTGATTTGGGCCTACGCGACGAAGAATGTAGGTTTGGCAATTCCCGGGAGCCTGCTGGTTACCATTGCTCCGGGGATCCTGTTTGGTTGGAGAAACTATTCTCCAGACCGAGTATTGGTTAATATCGGATCCATGTTGTCCTGGTTTGCAATTGGTTGGGGACTCATCATTCTTTTTTGGAGAATGATTCGAACTCGTTTTATTTGGTGGCCTTTGATCCCAGGGGGAGTTCTTGCCGTTGTAGGTTGGGGCTTATACCTCAGCCAAAATCCCGGAAATGCAATTTCTTTCATCAGTAATACCAGCGCCATCATGCTGATCATCCTCGGGATCTACCTGTTATTGTTGAGAAGTAGCCTGCACAAATAACCGCACCCTGACCAAAATTCATTCATTGAGTTATAATAAAATACAACGACCTCGGTCTTGCGAATCCGGGGTCGTAGTGCGTCAAATAAAGGTAGAAATAAGAACATGTTAGTTGAACGAGAAGATATTCGAAATATTGCCATCATCGCCCATGTTGATCATGGCAAGACCACACTGGTCGATGGTTTATTAAAGCAAGCACGCGTTTTTCGGGAGAATCAGCAGGTTGCCGAACGGGTTATGGATTCCAACGATCTTGAAAGAGAGCGTGGAATCACCATTCTGGCAAAAAATACGGCAATAACCATTCCCGATCCAAAAACCGGGAAACTGGTTAAGATCAATATCGTAGATACCCCGGGTCATGCCGATTTTGGTGGTGAAGTGGAACGCGTGATGAATATGGTCGATGGTGTCTTGCTGCTGGTGGATGCCGCTGAAGGTCCCATGCCCCAAACCCGTTTTGTGCTGAAAAAAGCGCTCGAAATGGGTCACCAGGCAATTGTTGTAATCAACAAGATGGACCGTAAAGACGCCGACCCTTCCAGCACCCTTAATGCTACCTTTGACCTCTTCATCGAATTGGGAGCCAGTGACAAACAAGCTGAATTCAAGGTAATTTATACGAATGCCTTGACGCAACAGGCTGGCGAAACGGAAGAACTATCTCCCAATTACCAACCACTTTTTTCAGCTATCCTGGACTATATCCCCAAACCTATCGTGGATATGGATGCTCCCTTGCAATTGCTGGTGACGAACATGAGCTACGACAACTACCGCGGTCAAATTGCTATCGGCAGGATCCACGCAGGGAAGATCAAAGCTGGTCAACCTGTTGCCAGGATTAAGGTTAATGGTGAGGTGGTAAACGAGCAAGCACGTTACCTTTATATTTACCAGGGGCTGGAACGAACAGAGGTTGAAAGCGCAGAAGCTGGAGAAATTATTGCCATCGCTGGTTTGGTATCTGTTGGCATTGGAGAAACTCTGGCTGACCTCGAAAATCCAGTGGCTTTGCCACCAATCCGAGTCGAAGAACCTACCGTAAAAATGTCATTCAGTGTCAATACTTCTCCTTTCTCAGGACGTGAAGGGAAGTGGAGCACCTCGCGTAAGCTTCGCGACCGTTTGTTTGACGAACTGCGCAATAATGTTGCTTTGAGAGTTGAAGAAACAGAAACTCCAGATACCTTCATTGTTTCCGGACGTGGAGAATTACATCTGGCAATTTTGATCGAGACCATGCGTCGTGAGGGGTATGAGTTCCAAGTTTCACGACCGGAAGCAATTGTGAAGACCGGTGAAGACGGTTCAATACTTGAGCCGTATGAAGAGCTGCACGTAGAAACAAATCCGGAATCAGTTGGCGTTGTGGTGGAATTGCTGGGAAGCCGGCGTGGAAAAATGCTTAACATGGTCAACATGCCAGATAATACAGTGCACCTGACATACTTTATCCCCACTCGTGGATTGCTGGGTTTTCGCTACCAGTTCTTGACAGCTACCCGAGGTAATGGGACCATGAATTCTATCTTCCATTCATATGGGCCAATGCTGGGACCGATCGTTTCACGAACGACTCATTCCATTGTTTCCTGGGAAACCGGAACGGCATTAACTTATGGTCTAAAGAATGCTGAAGAACGTGGGACGCTATTTATCGGTGCAAATACTGAAGTGTATGAAGGCATGGTGGTTGGTGAAACCCAACGTCCCAGTGACTTGGCAGTAAATGTCTGCAAAAAGAAACACCTGACCAATATGCGCTCATCCAACAAGGATATAGAAATCAGGCTAACCCCTCCCAAACTAATGAGCCTGGATGAAGCCATTGAGTATTTGTCGGACGATGAACTGCTCGAAGTAACGCCGAAAAGCTACCGTATTCGCAAACGTATTCTCGATACCGAAGAACGTGGCAAACAAACTCATATTGCCAAGCTAGCTGCCGAACAGGATTAAACTAAAATCAATACTTCACGATGAACGTTAGTACCTGGTAGGCGCGATGAAATGCAAATTTTTCATGTTTGCTTTAGTTCCTGTCAAATTTTACGGTTTTGGAATGGATCAAGTCCATTATCCCTTTCAACAAAGCAACCCGAACTGTTCAAAGTTTCGGGTTGCCTCGAAAGAAACCGGCGGTTACTCCTCCTGACATCCGCCGCCAATTACTGCGATTAATTTTACAATATCTCCGTCAGAAGGCAAATAATCCTTGGGTTCAGCCCTATCATTGATAAAAACCCCGGCAACCAGTTCATTGGGAATTTTCAGGTCCTTGATGATCTGATTAACGGTCAAGCCAGTCGGAAGTTCGAAATTCGATTTTCCTTCCGTATAGTTTTTCAGCAATCCGACAACAGTCACTTTGATAGGCATAGATCACAAGGCAAATTCGGAAATACCCAACCGGGCCAGGGTTTCGGATGTGGGAGCGCCGTCATGCGTCCACCCGCGTTGGTCGTAATACATATCCAATAATGTATTAACATCTGCCAATTTAGTAATTTGTCCTTTGGTGGCGCCAGATGTCGGTGGTTCGGTATAAAACCGTTCAGGAGGCATATCCCAATTTCTGTCGAACCCTTCCACTTCGCGCAACCAATACAGTCGGGTTAGGTTCCA
>JBGQAS010000427.1:0-2236 GCA_041494435.1 Anaerolineaceae bacterium
CAAGCTTATGCCCTTATTAATCCTTCTTTCTTTTATTAATTCTCCAAACATTTTATTTTCCCTCCCTTCTATTGCTTATTGGCTATTTTTCTTGGGGCTGTGGTAATAATAATACCATGTGGTAACAATAATACCACAAATCAAACAAGTCAATAGAATTTTTAACCCAACACGGTCCAAGGCAAGTATTTGGGACCGGTTCTTATATTCTTTTCAAAAAACAGGTAGATACAAATTAATTATTTAAAACCTTCGGTGTCATCCATAAAAAAGTTGACGTATTCAATTGCGGAGTGCGGAATTCGGAATGCGGAATCTAAAACCTTCGAAAACAAGTGTCTTCCTATGTGGAATGTGGCCTCCGGCTCAGAGAGCCCTCTGGCTCGGAGAGATTGCGAATTCAAAAACCCCAAACCTCAAATCAGATATCTGAAATTAAATTGTTTGGAATCGTTTTTAAACTTTGAACCAGCGGCGCTGGAGACCGTAGTAAAGAATCAGTCCTGCCAGATAAGCCACGCCCATATTCCACATAGCAGTGCCGGCCGTAACGAGAAGAATAAAAAGATTCTGCTTTTTCAGTTTAATATCCTTAATGACCAATGCCAACTCAACTCCAGCGAAAAAGAGGATCACACCCAAAATTGGACGAGGGAAGACTTGAAAGAGGAGGGCTACCGATTCGCTCAAGAAAAGCCCTGTAAAAAGCACGATTACACCCAGAATTACCAATGCTCCCCCTGTCCTGGCACCAAACCGAATATGTCCAGCCATTCCCCCTGCTCCATGACACATAGGAATACCTCCGATGCAGGCGCTGATTAGATTCATAACGCCGTGATCGATGCTAATCGTTTTGGCTGTTACCTTTCGATCAGGGAAGTAGGCATTATTTTCTGCAACCGTTCCAATGATGGCATTTCCGAGAGTGAGGGGCGCCTGTGGAAGTCCTAAGATGACGAAGCCAGCGAGAAGTTCTTTCCATGTCATACGTCCAAAAGTCAATTCAGGTAAACGAAATCCTATAGAGATTTGAGAAAGTTCTTTCAGTAAGTCCGGGTTTTGTATAAAGGCAAGAACGATCCCGTATCCCAGCAGGACTAACATTGCCGGAAACCGTTTGCTATTGAGAAGAAACAGGGTAATGACCACTCCCCCGATTGCGAACAGGGGCTGCACCTTCATCATCCCTAAACCTTCCATAATGAAACTCAAGCCTAATCCAAGCATGATGCCTCGAACCACAGGCTTCGTAGTAATCTTCTCGATCCATGTAATCGCTCCGGTAGCTCCCATAAGAAGCCAAAAGAGTCCAGTGAAAATTCCTGATCCCCAGATCATCCCAGGAGTGATAGACCCTGCATGGGCGATGGCCATTCCTCCGATTGCCTTCATGGGTTGAATGGGAACGGGAGTCTTGAAATAAAGTCCAACAAAAATTTTAAAGACGCCAAAGGCAACAAGAATCCCCAATGGGTCCATTTTATTGAGGGTGATATATCCCACAACAAAGGGGATCAATGTGCCCAGATCGCCAAAGGCACCTGCAAACTCCATCTTATTATAGTCGTTGCCCCACAATCGCATGGTGAATCCGTGTTTCGTGTCCCTGCCTACTGCAGGCAGGCGTGATTTGTGACTTGTATCATTTTAAAGCAACACCCTCACTTAATTACCGTTAACCTTTGTCTAAACCTCTTCTCTACAATCGTTTGAAGATCTTTTAGAAGAGAACCCACCCTCTTAACAAAGGCTTTTCCTTTTGGTGTCAATTGGGCCCCTCCTCCATCCTTTCCACCCAGTTTGGTATCCACGATTTTAAATCCTGCCCGTTGTTCGATTTTCTTGATCACTCCCCAGGCATGTCGGTAGGACATTCCAAATTCATCGGCTGCTCGTTGAATGGAACCAAACTGATCCACCGCAAGAAGCAATGCCGTCTTACCACCCCCAAGAACAACTTCTCCCCTATTCTCGATCCAAAACTTCGCCTTGATCTCCATCCAAACCCTCCTTAAAAGAAAATCCAAAATACGATATGCTAATAAAAGCATATTGTCAATAAAAATTCCACGAATTGGATTATAGTACTCGATTACGGGAAGTAGTCGATAACGAGTACGCCGAATGCTCACCTTACGATAATTGGGGAGGAGGATGATTACCGGTAGATGGGGATTGTATTCCCCCTTGACAAATTATGAGCATATGCTTATAATTAAGTTTGAAGGGAGAA
>JBGQAS010000023.1:0-11453 GCA_041494435.1 Anaerolineaceae bacterium
ACTTCAACTTAAGTATAAAGGTCCGAATCAGGCATGGATTCCAGCATCGATATTTGCCTCGGAGATGACCATTGAAGTTGATCCTTACCCAATTGGTCCGTCCATTTATCCTGGGTTAATTTTGTGAAAGTTGAAAGCTCTTTCAGATGCCGGAACTTGAGAAAATGAAGTTGACCCGCAGCCTCCGCCAGATGTAAATTACGATGCAGTTTTTCTTCCAGCAGTCCCGCCCGACCTCCCGGAAATACCACGATACCATTTTTAACCGGTGATTGGGTCAGTTCTCGCAGAAAAGGAACAATGATGCTCTGCGTGGTCAGGTAGAAAGCATATTCCTTTTTATTGCCAGCCTTCAGCCAGAATACAGGATTTTCACCTTCCGTAGTAACACCCAGCAAACCTCCTACTTTCTGCAGCTTCTTTTTTGCTTCCAGTAGATCAGCATTCCTGGAATCATCGTTGTCCTCCGGGCGAAGCTTCACAAAGCCAGGCCGGGTTGGATCAGCAGTTGTATAAGAATCCAATAAAGCTTGAAAAAGAATATGACCCGGAGTCAAAAACCCCAGGAAGTTGGCACAAAGCTTCGTTTCCAGGTTCGGGACCGACCAGCTCTCTGTTTTTCGAAATAGTTCAAGAAATTCCAGCTCGATTCGATCTGAAAGTGGATCCTCACAATCCTTATCATCCGCCAGCCACCAGGAACGCTGGCTTTCGAAACTGCCGCTCCCATAAGGTTTCACAAAATCCCGGTCATCGAGTATTTCACCCAACGCCCCTTCGATCAATTTCTGCAATTCCGTGGATAATTCTAGCGGGTCTTTGAATAACCTGCCCCTTTGAATGAGTGATGTCAGTGAAACCGCATACAGTTCTATATAATTCGCTGGTTCCCCTTTCTTCAATAAGTGGTCACTAACAATGTTTCTCAAAATGGATTTTAGGTCACCCAGTTTGATTTCATCGGGAAATTCACCAGGAACGAACTGCATCTGGATATCCGCTTCGTCAGCCCGGAAGTTGACCGACTCACAGCGATAACCCGCTGCCTGCCCGCCCACCATCACCGAAAGCAAAAAGCTCTGCGTCAACTCCGGTGCCAGGCTGAAAATGCGGAAATCCTTACCCATGCGCAGAAGAGGACTTAGAGTATTGCGAATGGCATGAGCATGCCAATGCCAATCGTAATGTTGTCTTTCAAACCCGGACTTCATGGACTGAAGGGTTTTCCTTCCCCAAATCCAACTTGCCCATAGGGCAGAAAGGGTCCAAAAAGCCTGGTTGGCACGGGGAAAGACAGCCACAACCTGGTCTGTTCGTAAACCATCAGGAAGGGGAAGCAACGATCTCAAACGACCGTGTGAAATGCAAATCCCGCCTGCTTCTGGGGGGAGATCCGGGAAATGGGTTAGTGGAATTGGTTCAGGCTGCGAGGACCAGATTCCAATGGATTCTTCCAACTTTTCCCAAAGGTTATTTTCGATGAAATTCCCCGGGATGGATAATTTTAGGGGCCTGCTTCTGCTGCCCGAAACCTGCCATAAGCTGCTTCCCTCATCGCAGACACTTAATAGAAGAGCGTACAACCATTTTCTTTTTTCGGGGGTCAGGTCCAGTGCTTCACTTTTGGTAATGATCGTGAATATTGAATAAAGGGAGCGGGAAAGGTACATATCCAAGGCATCTTTCGCCGCATGATCCTCTTCCTTATCCAACTCGCCCAGGCGACTTAGGGCCCAGGCGCGATGGAGAGAAGTCTTTTCAATAGTTTCAATTTTTTGCAAATCGGAGGACAGAACATCGAATTCCCCATCACCCCCGCATTTGCCGCAGCGGATCCGTCTTTTATAGGGTACCTTCTCCCCTTTTTTCCATAAAAAAGCTTGAACAGGGACAACTTTGCCACACCCCGGGCATTCACTGGAATATAACCCCTGTACATAGCTCTCCAGCCGTTCCTCGCCTTTTTTCATTCCTGCCAGATCCGCCAGGATCGATTGAAGCATCTCTTTCTTAGGCCCCGCTGCCAATACTTCCAGGATCAGCGCCAGGATCGGGTTATTGCATGTAACCAGTACGCGGTAACCTGCCCGAGCAGCTTCGAGCGACAAGGCAGGGTTCGAACCGAGTGGATCAATAACCCAGGCGCCCCTGGTCGCTGTGGATTGAAGCCATTGGGATATCACTCCCGGCCTTAACGGAGGAAGAAAGCGACCAAGCGGCAAATCATACGGAGGCTGAGTGCCGGGGATGTAAGGGGTTATTTCCATGATATCCATAGTATACAGAACACTGAAATGGAATGAAAGACCCCTAATTAATCAAGAAAAAACCGCCTGGGTTCCCCCAGGCGGTGATCTTGTCATGCAGGAACAGGTATTTGTGGAAGCTGTTCGGGGATTGCAGCAATCTCTTCCATGGACAACTCATGATCGTTCAGTTTTCCATTATGGAAAGCATCATAAGCGGCGAGGTCAAAATGCCCGTGTCCTGAAAGGTTGAACAGGATCACTTTTTTCCTGCCTTCAAGCTTTGCCTGGTTGGCTTCATCGATGGCTGCCCTGATCGCGTGAGCAGATTCAGGTGCTGGCAGGATCCCTTCCAGTTGGGCAAAGTATTGGGCTGCCTGGAAGACTCCCTGTTGCTTGACGGCTCGGGCTTCCAACAACCCAGCATTATACAATCCAGATAATGTGGGAGCCATGCCGTGATAACGAAGTCCACCAGCATGGATGCCCGAAGGGATGAAATTATGTCCCAGGGTGTACATCTTCACCACAGGGGCCAGCTCTGCCGTATCCCCAAAATCGTATGCGTAGAGACCTCGGGTCAGTGAAGGGGCAGCTGTAGGTTCAACCGCCACCAGCCGGGTCTTTCTGCCCGAACTCAAATTCTCTCGCAAGAAGGGGAAGGCAATCCCTGCGAAGTTGGAACCACCGCCGACACATCCAATGACGATATCCGGGTATTCATCCGCCAACTCCATTTGTTTCAAAGCTTCTTCGCCAATGATGGACTGATGAACCAGCACATGATGCAGGACGGAACCCAGGCCATATTTCTTTTGACCATTGGATTTGGCAGCCATTTCCACGGCTTCCGAAATGGCAATTCCCAGCGAGCCGGGGCTTTGCGGATCCTTTGCCAGGATTGCTCTGCCTGAATCAGTAAGTTGGGTGGGGCTGGCAAACACCTGGGCTCCATAGGTTTCCATCAGGTATCGGCGGTAGGGCTTCTGGTCATATGACACCCGTACCATGTACACTTCCAAATCGAGTCCAAAGAATTTACACGCCATCGACAATGCCGATCCCCATTGCCCGGCACCAGTCTCCGTCGTCATGGCTTTGACCCCTTCCTCTTTATTGTAAAAAGCCTGGGCAACCGCCGTGTTGGACTTGTGACTGCCTGAAGGGGATACTCCCTCATACTTATAATAGATATGGGCTGGGGTGCCCAAGGCTTGCTCCAGCCGGATAGCTCGTAATAGGGGGGTGGGTCTCCAAAGCTTGTAGATCTCACGGACCGGTTCGGGAATGTCGATGTAGCGTTCTGTGCTGACTTCCTGTGCGATGATCGAGTTTGGAAATATCGCGGACAGGAATTCGGGTGTGACGGGTTCCTTCGTTCCTGGGTGGAGCACTGGGGACGGTGGAACCGGGCTGTCAGCGGCAATGTTATACCACCGCCGGGGCAGCTCCGACTGGGGAAGATCGAAACGGGTTTGGCTTGACATTTTTACCTCCAAAGAATGAATTGAACGGTAGGGAGGAGGGAGAAACAAAAACAGCACTCATCCCTTTGCGGGGACGAATGCTGCTCATCCGTGGTGCCACCCCGGTTAAGCTGGTGTAAAAAAGAAACCCCGATGAATGCATCAGGGTCGCCAGCTTCACTCGTTTCCGGTACGGTAGAAAACCTACAATACCATCAGTCTTGCTAACGGAGACCATTCCGGCGTGGGGTACTCAGTAAACTTTTCTCCCAGCAACTCCGAGGTCCATTCTTCTGGTCCTTCCGGGCAGGTTTTCACCAGATCCTGCTCTCTGAACCTTCCGGACACAGAATACTCGTCCTCTTCAGGGTAAATACTTGTTTAATTTCGCTTGATTATAGACAGATTTCAATGAATGTCAAGAGGTCATTTTGGATGGTTTTCAGCGATTGACAAATAGGTCGCAATTGCGGGATCTATCTGAATTTTCCGCTTGATCAACTTAACATATAGAAACACCAGGCCCATGCCTAGGACAATGATCAAAAGTCCCATCAGCCCACCCTCGGGACCAAAATCACCCCCAGTGAAAAGCGTTGGTCCCGTTTGGCTGATCCGGAACACAGCAAACTCACTCATCACCCCGCTGACCGGGAACCCGAAAATGATACCTTCGGCGAAATTCCAGGCGATGTGAATTCCGATGGAAAGTCCCAGATTTCCTGTGAGAACGTAACCCAATCCCAGGAAAACCCCTGCCAACGCGAGGAGTGTGATCGCTCCGGCAGATACGAAAGGGTTTCCCATATGCAGGAAGCCAAATACGATGGAGGATATCCCCAAGCTTATTCCAATCGCTACTCGAGGCGAAATGTGTATATTTTTCAAACCCTCGGCGATATTCCGAAGAAGGTAACCGCGAACCAGCGATTCTTCAAAGAAGCCAACGGCTACATAGAAAATGAAATACATCAACAATCCCAACCAAAATGGCACGAGGGTAAGGGAGGAATAACCTGTCTGAAGGATACTGACCCATCCAAAAGCAAGTTCCAATCCAAAGACCCCTGCAAGTAGAATAACTCCGATGATCAGACCTATACCCAAATCCATCCACCATTTACCGGAGAAGTGGAGTCCATACTCCCCCATGGGTCGCTTGTCAATGAACCGGGAGGCAAACCAAAGAGCGATAATAATTCCCGCAAAGGGCAGAAATGAACGCAAGGATGCATTAACTACAAAATAGGCAACGCTGGTGGTATCCACCGGGCTGATCCCCAACAGGTTCAATCCTCCGCCGAGGAGTAAATCCAAACCAAGGTAAATAATGATAAAGATAATTCCGAAGTAGATGATCCGGATCAACGCAGGAAGACGGTTTTCCCAGGGATTCCAAAAAAGTTCCCTCCAATCAAACCTGCGTTTCTTTTTTTCAGACTTTTGAGAAATATCGGTTTTCGATTTCATCCCACGTTTCCCCTTTATTCATTGATATGAACTGGCTCATGAGTGGAGAAACCTTTCCGATTTCTTCTGCCATGCGCTGAGCAATCCTGCGAATTGAAAAATGGGCATTCGGTGCAGTTCGGAGCTGGAGCAAATGAAAGGCTGACCTGAGGTTCAAATTCACCAAGACACGCCGGTTGAACGCGTTGGGAACCAGGTAAGCAGCAACTCCGGGTACTTCGTCGGTCATTTGTTGCCAGGTATTTTTAACTTCTTCCATCACATTTTGATACTCGGCGAACATTGTTGATTCGGCAATAGCCTTTGGAATGGTGTACCCAAGATCTGCACCCAGCGGCTGTGGTGTCTGAGTCATCATCCGATGCCGCTTCAACTCGTAGTACGCTCCCTGGTCCAGGATCAAGTCGAAGGTGAAATTGGCATATTCTAATTCGCGTAGCGGTTCATCGTGCTCTCCCCGGTCACCCAAAAGGCATTCGATGAGACTGGTTTTTTCTTCCAAGTCCATCTTCTTTATTTTTCCAATGGCGTCATCAAAACTGAGATTGGAAAACCGGTAGAGCACAGCTGCCAGGATTTGCTCTTCAACATTCGGGCTGTATTCGACCAACCGGCACCAATCCAAGGATTTCTTCTTTGCCGAAGAAACTTTTCTTCCATAGGACGATAATTCATTGCAAGTATCCATGAGGTAAGGCATCGATTCGGCATATTTCACCAGGATGGGTGCAACTTTGACCGCCTGAGCCTTAATTTCTTTCCCCACTTCCCTTACTTCATCGACCGGATTAGAGAGCATTTTTCGCAAGGCATATTCCAACGCGCGGGCATTGATGGAAACACCCACATTCGTCATGGATGCTGCCGGTAAGATAAAGCGGGCGATATCTATGGAAAGGTTTTGAATACGGGTCTCAAATGCTTTATCTTGTTCTCCGTTCTCTTGGGGGTGATTCATGTGTACAACGGGGGGAAGAGCTATCAAAGCTTTTCGATACACGTTGAACAAGTGATGGCAAACTGCCACATAATTGCTGCGGAGGGGATGTCCATTGAGTTCAGAGGGGATGACAAAATCATCATCTCCCCACTTCTGATAACGGGATGACTTTTCGGTGTAAGAAGCCAACCGATTTGATTCCAGGCATTCTGCTGCCAGGCGGGAGATATTTTCCACGGCAATGTGAAGTACGGCGTGTTCAGCAACTGAGGAATGTCCGTAACCGACAACCCAGCGTTCATTGAATTGGGCTGTTTTTTCTTCGGTTAATTCATTAGCAATTTCTTGGAAAGAAAGCGGTGATCGCGATGTTTTTGCAAATGTAACCGCGATGGCTTCCTGGGTTAGTTTTTGGGGATCAAGAAGATAGACCTGGCGTTCGCGGGGCATGCGAGAAAACCTCATTGGCGTCTTCCACATCCTGCTGGATCCTTCGTTTTAAATCCTCAACCGTGGTAAATTTTTCTTCAGGACGGAGATATTTAAGGAATTCCAGTGTTAGTGTTTCATTATATAGGTCTTGATCGAAATCCACAAAGAAGGGTTCGATGGTCGGTTTCAAGTCGCCCATGTTGAAGGTCGGGCGTAAACCGATATTAGTTACCGACGGGAATCTTTTCCTTTTCCACCAACTCCATGTGGCATAAATGCCATTTGCTGGGATCAATTTGAACGGATCGTATTCAATGTTGGCTGTGGGATAACCAAGGCCTTTGCCTCGCCCTTCGCCATGGACTACTTTCCCGGTCACCCTGTACAACCTGCCCAGCATCTCGGCAACTTTATCCACCTGCCCCATTGCCAGGGCTTGCCTGATCTGGCTGGAAGATATGGTATAGGGTCCCACTTGCATTAACTCATTCACTTTTACTTCAAAACCCAATTCGCGGCCTAATATTTCCAAAGTTTCGACATTCCCCTGCCGGTTCTTGCCCAGCGCGAAGCCCTGCCCAATCCATAACTCCTTCATCCCCAGGTGATCTTTTAACAAAGTCACAAATTCTCGTGCAGTAAGATTAGCAAGGTGTTGATTGAAATTCAGGGTAATCAACGCATCGACCCCCATCTCTGCCATTAATAGTTTCTTCTCTTCAGGGGTAGTCAAGTAAAAAGGCATTGGAATATTTCGCAAGACCACCATCGGGTGCGGGAAAAAAGTGATGACAACTGCATATTCCCCGTGTGAATGCGCAGTTTTTACCAGTTCGTTAATCAATGCCTGGTGTCCCAAATGAACACCATCGAACGAGCCAATGGTCACCCAGGAATTTTCCAGGTGAATGGTGGTAAGGTCAGTTAAAGTTCGCATCAGGAGAAAAATACCTTTTTAGGTTGCCATTCATTGGTGGCAGTATCAAAATCGAGTAGTGCGATCAATTCGCCGGCTTCACTGACCCCGCGAGCCTGGACAATTCCGATGTTTTCACCAGGGATGCGATGACCATGTCTAAGAGCATCCACCTGCTCATTGGTCAGTTCGATCGATTTCCAATCTGAAAGCGCTTCAGCTGCTGGGATCAGGAATTGGTACCAAGTCCCGTCCGTAAAAGAATCCCGTAGTTTTCGCAGGGGTATGGCATCTCTCAAAGTGAATCGCCCACTCTTGGTCCGGCGCAAACCCACCAGTGTGGCACCGCAACCCAACTTTTCGCCCATGTCGTGGGCCAGCGAACGGACGTAGGTACCGGAGGAACAATACACATCGATCACGGCTTCTGGGGGAGCCCACTCCAAAAGGTCGAGGCTGTACACCTGGATGATGCGGGGAGCCAATTCCACTTCCTCGCCCTCACGAGCCTTTTCATAGGCTTTTTGTCCCTGGACTTTAATGGCGGAATACGGCGGGGGGACTTGCTCGATTTGACCTACAAATGATTTCAGCGCTTCTTCGAATTGCTCCTCTGTGACGTTCACTTCCTTGCCCGTGGTCAGAACCTCGCCATCCGCATCGTAGGTATCCGTGGTTTCGCCCAGGCGGATGACAGCCTGGTACCGCTTATCCGAAGCTGACACGTATTCACTCAAGCGTACAGCGGGTCCCACAAGGATCACCAATACTCCGGAAGCGCGCGGATCGAGTGTACCGGTATGTCCGGCCCTGCGGATGTTCGTACCACGCCGAATGATTTGGACGACTTCGTGCGAAGTCAACCCTACCGGTTTATCTACAACTATCACGCCTGATACAGCGTTGGCAATTTCCTGATTTGAGTGTTCCATTTTATAACTCCCTAATTTCCCATCTTTAATTTTAACGTCAAATAATGCTCATCGATCAATTTATGGGTTGCTTCCAAGACTTCGGCTTTGACATCATCCAGCGTCCCTTTCATGTCTGCCCCTGCGGCTGCTGGGTGACCGCCACCGCCAAAAGTCAATGCCAGGGCGGAAACATCGATCCCATTTTTCGCCCGCCAGCTTATTTTTATGGCATCGTTCTTTTGCTCGATAAATAAAACAGAAACATCGACGTCATCTATGTTCGATAACAAGTTATTCAATTCCGCGTCATCCAAGCCGGGATACTTCGCTTCAGCCCGGTCTTGCATGCGCAGTTGCGTCCAAATCAACCGATCTTCCCGTTGAAGATTAACCAGTCCATAACCCCAATATCGCATGGCTTCAAATTGAGGTCGCATTAAGGCTTTGGAATAAAGATCAGGCAGGTTCGCACCCATATCCATGAGATTCGCTGCCAAACGCAAAGTTTCCGAATTCATATTAGAGGTTCGAAAACCTATGGAATCGTAAATAATTCCAGATAAAAGTAATTCTGCAATAGGCTGGGTGATGGGGAAATGCCACTTGGGCAACCATTCCGCCAGAACCGCAGAAGTTGCCACCGAACCCGGTTGAACCAGGTTGGCCTTGGCAAAATTTAAATTCGTTATGTGATGGTCAATATTTACATCGGGTTGGATTTCACCGAGAGAACCCCCCACCCGGAGGATGTCAGAACAATCCACCACAACCCGGCAATCAAAATCCCCTTCGGATTTCTTGGTGATCTGGTCATTCCCAGGGAGATGCTTAAAAACCTTCATCACCCCATCTTTCATCACCATTTGGACTTCTTTGTGGACATCCTGCAATGCCAAACCAAGTCCCAGGACGGAGCAGACAGCATCGCCATCAGGACGGATATGGGAAACGATCAAAATCCGTTTGGCTTTTCCAAGTATCTGACCGACCTGCGTACTGGCGTCCAAATCTACTTCCTTTTAGGTTTTGGTGGAGTGTTGTTCTTCAACTCCAGGATCAATTTCTCGATGTGATCTGCATGTTCAGGGGTGACATCCCAGTGAAATCGCAATCGTGGGAATGCTCGCAATTCAATGGTCTTTGAAAGCTTCCTGCGAATAAAACCAGTCGCTGCTTCCAAACCTTTCAGCACTTCTTTTTCCCGTACTTGTCCTTCAATGGCTGAGACGTACACATCCGCATAGGCGAGTTCTCTATCCACAGTCACATCGGTGATGGAAATACCGGTGAGGCGCGGATCGTGGATCTCGCCCATGATTAACATTTCAGAAATGTCTTGTCGGATCCTGTCACTGATCCGTTGCAGTCTAATTTCAGATGGCATTATCCCTCGGCATCCTCAGAAGCTACCCATTCCGTTCCATGGTGTAGCAAATGAGCAAGTCACCTGGTTGAAAATCATTGAAACCCTTGATGCCTACACCGCATTCGAACCCGGTGCGCACTTCGCGGACATCTTCTTTTTCGTGCTTCAGGGAAGATACATCCCCGTCGGCTACTTTTTCACCGTTGCGCATCACGCGGATGCGTCCATTCCGGCGCAGTTCACCTTTTAATACACGGCTACCAGCAATGGCTCCCACCTTGGAGATTTTGAAAACAGCCAGCACGGCTGCCTGCCCATATTCGACTTCCCTATACTCGGGTTCGAGCATACCTTTCAGAGCTTTCTCTACATCCTCGATCAAGCGGTAAATAATGTCGTAGAATCGGATGGAAACACCCTCCCCATCTGCCAATCTTTTGGCTGCGGGGTCAGCCTGGACATTGAAACCGACCACAATGGCTTTGGAAGCCGCTGCGAGCATGACATCGCTATCGGTGATGTTCCCGGTTTCTGCCTGGAGGATATTGATCTTGATATCCCCTTTGCTTAAATCTCTCAGGGAATTCACAATCGGTTCCAAGGAACCCTGCACATCCGCACGTACGATCAGGTTGAGATCCCTGATCTCTCCCGCTTTAAACTTGGTGAATAGTTCCTCGAGGGTGGCTTTGGGAATGGCGGCTGTTTTTTCCTGGTTTTTCGTTTTAAGATCATCGACCAAACCCCTGCCTGCCCGTTCGCTTTCCACAACCTGGAATACATCTCCAGCTTCCGGAACTCCATCCAGACCCAGGATCTGAACCGGGGTGGAAGGTCCTGCTTTGCGAATGGGGTGTCCATGGAAATCGAACATGGCGCGGATTTTCCCACAGGCTTTTCCGGCAACAACCACGTCACCCATTTCCAGAGTGCCATTTTGGATCAACAGGGTGGTGGTAACTCCCTTTGCTTTTTCGATGGAAGCTTCAATGACTGTGCCAATCACTTTCCCCTTGGGGTTTGCCAGGATGGGATTGCTATCCGCAACCAACAGAACTGCTTCCAACAGATCGTCCAAATGTTCTTTTTGCTTGGCGGAAACCGGCACCATGATGGTGCTGCCTTCCCATTCATCCGGGACGAGACCTAAATCCGATAATTGCTTTTTCGTCAAATCAATATTTGCAGTAGGACGATCGATTTTATTCAAAGCTACAATAATCGGCACCCGGGCTGCCTTTGCGTGGTTGATGGCTTCTTTCGTTTGTGGCTGTACACCATCATCAACGGCAACAACGAGAACAACGATATCAGCACCCTGTGCACCTCGGGCGCGCATGGCAGAAAAAGCTGCATGACCCGGTGTATCCAGGAAGGTAATTGTCCGACCTTTGTGTTCCACCTGGTAAGCACCGATGTGTTGTGTGATCCCTCCTGCTTCACCAGCTGCCACTTCAGTATGTCGGATGGCATCCAGCAAGGTTGTTTTGCCGTGATCGACATGCCCCAGGATGGTAACCACGGGGGCACGGGAGGTCAGGTCTTTGGGGTCTTCCTGCGAAATGATTTGCCGCCAGTAGGGGATTTCCCCGGTTTCAGGTTCAACGGCCTGGTTTTCCGCTTCAGGTTTGGCTTCCATGCCCATTTCGGAAGCGACAACAGCCGCTGTGTCATAATCGATAAGCTGATTTATATTGGCAATC
>JBGQAS010000193.1:0-4761 GCA_041494435.1 Anaerolineaceae bacterium
ATAGCAACTTGACGGCATATATGAAGTCTGGTAAATCGCTAAAAATTCAGGTAGAATAATTTTGCAAGTATCAATCAGAGAGTGAGAAAAAATGAAAGGAAATGCTTCTCCGCAAAGTGTAATTGATTCATACAAGAAAAGACAAAAACTGATCCCGTTCTTATTCTCGGGATTGGCCATCGTACTGGTTGTTTTGGGGATCATTATCTTGGCGCTGTGGTTTACCAGTCCTGGCGCTCCGGTGCTTTTCCCGACCAAATCACCCAGCGCTACCATAACGCCCACAGCCACGGCGACATTACCTTCCCCGACGGCGACAAATATTCCCACAGAGACCTTGACCCCCACGCCTTCCACTTCGCCAACGGCTTCTGGTCCACAGGAATATGTTGTAAAGGAAAATGATAATTGTTACGATATAGCGCAAACTTTCAATGTTGGCCTGGATGTCTTACTAGCCATGAACAACCTGGATAGCAACTGCAACATTTACCCTGGGCAAAAGATCAACATCCCAGGTCCGGGACAAAAGCTACCAACCATTACTCCCATTCCTTCGGATCTGCCAGCAGGCACCATAATTTCTTACACCATCCAAATGGGTGATTCCCTTACCTCCATAGCCAGTATGTTTAATTCCACCGTGGCAGATATTGTCAAGCGGAATTCCACAGTGATTACCAATGAAAACAATATTCCTGTGGGAGCCGTCATCAAGATCATGATTAAATTGGTTACACCAACAAAGACTCTCGCTCCGACGAGCACATTAGCTGGCGGAACACCTACTCCAACCGTCACTCCAACCAAATAATGGAAAAAGCCCCGGATTCCCGGGGCTTTTTATTGCATTAATGCGAGGTGGATTGCATCTACTACAGAAGGATCCTGTTCCGACCTAAGTGCTTTTGTTAGCGCAGCATACGAAGTAGTATTCTGATATTGCCCAAGAGACCAGGCAGCATGTAAACGTATCAATGGCGAGGTGTGAGTTTTGAGAAGTTTTATTACCTGGGGCAGGCTCTCGGGGTCTTTCAAGTTCCCTGCTACGATGGCCAGGTTCCTTGTGAATCCCATCCAGCCAGGTCGGATAACAGATGTTCCTGCATAATGCATTTCGAAAACTTCTTCAGAAAAGCTTAATTGTTCTGACAGTCTAGCTAACGGGGAGATTCTGTAATTCTCCATGATTTCCATTTTCTTTTCTGAAACCTTATTCCAAGGACAAACCATCTGGCAAATATCACAGCCAAATACCCATTGCCCAATTTTTTCCCGCAGTTCCAAAGGGACTCTTTCTTTGTTTTCAATCGTCAGGTAGGAAATGCATTTTCGGGCGTCGATGGTTCGATCAGGCTGGATGCAAGCAGTCGGGCATGCGTCGATGCACCGTTGGCATTTTCCGCAGCGGTCTGGGGCCTTTGCTTCCTCGGCTTCCAGTTCCAGATCAGTAAGAATTTCTGCCAATAGGAAATATGAGCCAATGGTAGGAGAGATAAGATTGGCATTTTTACCGATCCAGCCAAGGTTTCCCAGAACACCAAATTCTCGCTCAAGGATGGGTGCAGAATCTGTAAATGCTCGGAAAGCATGGTCTCCCAGGCTCAGGGTTTGGATCCTTGAGATCAGTTTCTGGGCTTGTCCAATGAGAACGGTATGATAGTCTTCGGATATTGCGTAGGAAGATATCCATCCACTCGTTGCAGAGCCAGGAAATTCTTGAAAATTGATAAGGGGGTAAGGGTACCCCAAACTAATGACTGAACGGCAATCCTCAACCAGTAATTTTGGGGAAAAACGTTTAGCCACAGAATCTGGGCGAGAAAGATAGCCCATGCTCGCTTGAAAGCCATTATCCAGCCAATTCTGGTAGATATGTTTTTTACCCAATGCAGCGGGTTTCGAAATTCCAAAGAGAGAAAAGCCGAGGTTTGCAGCCTCGGCTTTGATTTCCTCTATCTGGATCTGGTTATGACTCATTTACTATTTATAGTCTAGTGATTATTCACGGTGAAATCAGCCCACAAACTGCAGCCATTCCCCGCATCATCTGGGACCTTAATGCCTGACGCGTTCAACAATTGGAAATAGATTCTGTAATGCCCTTCAGCATCCGGAGTGATAATGGAAACGGTAATTTGAGTTTTTTCATTAGGGGCTACATCCACACCCAAATTTACGTAGAGCTTGGGAAGTACCTTGCTGACCAGTTCAACGGGCAATCCAGCGCAATAATAGAAACGATAATTCTTATTCCAGGTGGTTGTTCCAATATTTTGAATTTCCCAGGTTTTATCTTTTACTTTTCCAGATTTGAATTCTGTTCCATCATCGATGGTGATATCTTCGATGAATTTTAACTTATCCCCGCTTGATGATGTTCCTGGCAACAAGGGTTGATAAGTAGGGGTGTTAATCGTGAAAGGTGTGTTGGTGATCAACGGTGTGGATGTATTTGTAGGGGTGGGTTGTTGGGTATTGGTCGGGGTCGCACTCGGAATAGCGGCCTGGGTCAACGCCAGACCAGCCTGGACAGTCTGGGCTACCTGGGTAATGACAGCATTCGGATCGATAATGGGGGTTGGAGGTACAGCTGACCCGCAGGAAGATAATAGGATCGTTCCTAATAGAAAGAATCCAATGAATAGATACTTTTGACTTTTAATCATGGAAAACACAATTCCTCTCTCTCGGTTCATTTACACGAATGAGTGCAATTGTCAAACTGGATGGACTTCCTGTCAAGGGTAGGGACTAAGAATGAAATTCATCAGGGGACTGGAATTAACCAATCTTCGGTTGGCACTGTCGGGATGCTATTGTTAAAACCCAACCAACCCGAAAATAAAAAGGTTGTGATCAATCCCTGGTTGATCTGCACTTCCTGTTGATATTTCCTCATATTGAAATAAATGGTGATTTGATACCTTCCCGCAGGAAGATCACTCAAGACGAAGTTTTCCAAATAGTAATCATCACTTCGTACCGTTTGTGGACCGTAGGTATTACCGGTCCAGGATTTTGTAGTTTCCAAGGAGGTCACAGTGACCGTCTTTGAGGTTAGAAAGAGGCCATAGGAATCCATCACTCTTCCTACCAAGACCCCATCCCCTTCGGGTGGCACAACCCACAGCTCGGGATTGCGCGAAGTGAACGTCCCGGGACTTTGAAGGCGAATTTCGAAGTGCAAATGCGGACCGGTGGTGAATCCTGTATTGCCCACCAATCCCAACTGCTCACCCTCCGTCACATATTGCCCCAATTTCACGTCGATCCGGCTCATGTGGGCATAGATTGTGGTGATCCGTCTGCCTTCGAACCCGAAATCATGCCGGATGGCAACCGCCAATCCGTAAGGATCAGGGGTTGAGCCTGATTTTTCAACAAAATTATGCCCTGCCCAGGTGATGGTGCCGGATGCTGCAGCAAAAATGGGCGTTCCCATTGGAGCAGCAATATCAATCCCTGTGTGGACCATATCTTCCCCAGGAAAGATGTAACCGTAGCGGTAATTGCTCTCCAGCCAATAGGGGAAATTGGCTGCGATGGGTCGAACGAAATAGAAATGATCGTGGGGATCGATGGCAATTGGAGGTTGATAAAGGATGGGTTGCCATTTTTGGGTTTGGGTATCGACCGAGCCATTGAGTTCAACCTCTGCTGGGGTGGGGATCTCGCTCGGAGTCACAAGATTCTCCGCCAAGGAGTTTTCAGGTGATGGAACTCCCACCTCTTGGGTTTCCGCAGGAAGGATTATGGGCTCGGTATTGCTTGGTGTAACAAGAACCGTCGAGGTTCCAAATTGAACAGATTCAACCTGTTGGGTGGGGAGGGAGTTGCATGCAGAAGTGATCCCCAGCAAAATAGTCCCCATGACCAGGAATCTCCAAGCGGTAGTCAATGATCGATTTGGCATGGCTCAAGGATGAACCGTGGGGGTACTTAGGATTAGGCCACTCGTAGGAACAGAGGTGTAAGTCATCAGGGCTTCAGGAGGATACATTTGAGACAGGGAAGTTAATATATCCATTCCACCCGTCATGGCAAATTGATTGTAGCGAATGGCAGGATAATACGAACGCCAGTTGGTTAAAGCCGGCATCCTTTCCCAACCTTCATTTTGGGCTAGATCGGTAAAATCCACCCAATAGCCTGAGGGCGGGGATGCATATTTTCCACCATCTTCATAAGCTTGTCTGTTACCGGAGGAACGTGAAGATAAATCCCAGACCAACTGTTCGAGGGGAGCGCCCATCGAACCATCCTGGTTGTAGCACCTGACAAAAACGCGCCAATAAATCTGCCCTGAAAAATCCTCTCGCACGATGGTCATCCAACCCGCTGAAAGGGCTTTTGAATTCACCGCAATGGCTCGCCCGGTATAGAACCAGGCATCCGCATTGGCTGGATCCGGAGGGATGGTGAGCGGTAGAAATGCGTTGTCCAGGGTGTTCAAAAAGTCCCATCCAATCCTGGAGATCGTGCCGGTTTTTAGCGTAAGAAAAGATCCTTTGACAGAAGGTAGTAGGAAAACAGAAGAGACTGGGGATGTAGGAGGGAGTCTAATTCCATCCAGGGGGACAACATTTTGCACTCCCGAATTGGAAGGGTCGGTGGATGGGATGAACGAATTCCTTGGGAAAGATGCTGGTGCTGAACTAATGTATGAATTCAGCCATCCCTGTCCGTTGTTCACCACCTGGGAAATCCCTTTCACGGAGGTGGGCAAATGAACCAAGGGCATCGCCAGGGTTCCATCAG
>JBGQAS010000122.1:0-6218 GCA_041494435.1 Anaerolineaceae bacterium
TGACTTTCGAAAAGAGAAGGATGCTTTTTTTGCAAAGGATTCTGACAGCCCTTTCACTCCTGAACAACGAAAGTCATTCAAGGGATTGAATTATTACCCTGAAAACCGCGACCTGAGATTCGGACTTTCAGTTCAGGAATTTCCAGTTAAAGAAACCATCAAGATGATGACCTCCACTGGTTCTAGTCAGACTTACCAGCGTTTTGGGAAGATCCAGTTCAAAGTGGGGGGCAATGATGTTGAACTGACCATTTATCACAACAAAAACGGATTCTTTCTGCCCTTTGTAGATAGCATGGCTGGTAAAGAAACATATCCTGCAGGGAGATATCTTGAACCTGAGGCAATCGGGAAAGGAAAATTTCACATAGATTTCAATCTGGCCTACAACCCATATTGCGCCTATAACGATAAATGGTCCTGCCCGTTCACCCCCTTTGAAAACCATCTCAAGATTCCTATCCGAGCTGGCGAAAAGCTATTTCATAAAGTAGAGATGAGTGATTAGGATTGTTTTCCTTGGTTAACAATTTATTTATTGCTGCAATTGAGAGTAGAGTTAATCATCTTTGAAGTAATGTTTATTGAAGCTGGGTCAGTGAAATCATCGGATAATTTGTTCCAAATGTGACATAACCCGAGACGAATGGTCGGATCATTTTTAGCTATTAGTTTCCCTGTAATCAATTCTGCGTTCTTCCAATCTCCACTTCGTGCGTAAGCATCAACGAATGGGTACCATTCGTTATCCACCTCTGGCGAATAGCCATTGACAGTTGCTTCTCCTAAGAGAGACAAAACCTTTGCGTATTCTCCATACTGTCTGGCGAGCTCAGCTTTCTCAAAGTAATAACACCAGGTATGTGGAATTTCACTTCCTAATATTTGCAAAGGGGGGTGATTTTGAGAGACTCCATCGTTCAGGATAAGGCTTAGATCGGTTAGGTTTGAACTTGACTCTATATCGGTGTGTGAAATTTGATTTGCAAAATCTGGGATTATTGTCTCAGCCGGGGTGAGATTCGGATCAAAGATTCGTATACAGCCCGGATTGATAATAGATATGTAGATTGAATTTGATGTATTGCCATGAAATTGATAAGTTCGAAAGTCAATATCGATGGGAACGTCTTTCAACAGTGATTTTATTGAACTTCGCTGACCGGAATCCAGGATGATAAATTGATAATTTACCTGGCGATTAACGATTTCGTCACTATAGGTCCAGTTGATCTGTGCTGTTAGAGCATGTCCACCGATTAAGTCACCGTTTGCAGGGAGGCTGTATGTAAACAAGGTAGTACCGGGTTGAAGACCAGGAATCCTCCAGTTGAGCTGCCAATATATTTGTTCTTCTTGAAGCCACACATTTTTATAGAAATTTGCATTGGATATTTGGTACCCTATAGAGACTGAGACAAGCAATGCAACAATGAATATTCCCTTCCTTATCCAAGAAGAAAGGGAATCGAATATCAAGACAATTAATAAACAAGAGCCAAATAAAAATGCCAATAAAAACCGGTTGTTGAATCCAAGATAATCAATTGACAATCCAGCTGCGAGGAAAGGAATGCCAGCAAAAAGCAATGATGATAAGCTCAACAACAATGCTTCTCCTCGCCAGATGGATTCGTCTTTTTCCTTCTCGGCGCCTTTTTGTTTGCTGGCAAGAGTAAGCCAAATAAAAAGGCAGAGAAAAACAAAGAAAACGATTATAGGGATAAGAACCGAAACAAATCCCTTTCCCGGATAATTGGAAAGGTTGAATGGATTGGTCCAGGAATTAATTGTGGCATTCACAATAGATTGATAAAGATTACGCACGGTAGATAAAAGGGTATTAACAGGATTTGCTAATAAGGAATTGGTAATGGCAATCGAGTGATTTACACTTTCGAAAAAGAAAAATCTCCAGATTGCGAAACCGATAAAGTAAACAAAAAAGGCGCCCCAATATTTTATGATTGATAATATTTGTTTACCTATAGATTGACCATTCTTCTTTAATTCTATATACAAAATTACCGGACGAATGAGTTCCAAGCCAAAAAAGAATTCGGATGTCATCGAATAGAACCCAAGGAGAAGAGAAATTGGATAGTAAATCCAAAACCTCTTTGGTTCACGAATAGCTTTGATCATAAGAGTTACAGAGAGGAAAAAGAAAGCAAGACACGTGTAAAAATAGCTATAGATAACTACAATCCAATGTTGTGTGAACCCAGGGAATACCGCAGCCAATAAGACAACAGCACGGTTTTGTTGAGCAGCCTTCGGCCAGAGGGTATTGAGCATTCCCCATAGCGCCAAAGAGCTTAACCATCGCAGAACAATAGCAAATAGAGCCCAGACAACGGGTGATTCTGACCCAAGCAATAAATATGAGGATATTGTATAGAAATACCCCATGAAAGGTCGATCCACAGAAAAATATGCTGGAAATTGAAGCGCACCGAAAAAATGCTTGAACCACATAATGTACCAGTCATCAATGAAAAATCCTGTGGAAGGTATAAAAATCCCGTAGCTGAGCAAACATAAGAGCAGTAATATGACCGGGGTAAACCGAATATCGAAAATGGTATTTTTGATTCTCGTCAAGGTTTTTTTCATTCTGTCTACATCTTTCTCCTCAAAAACAAAAGCAATCTGAGTTCGCTTGATTTTATGAAATGAATAATCTCACAATAGATCCTTTAAAATTGTTTATGTCAAAAAGTATATATCGGTTTCTTCTAAGGGGATTATTTTGTGAAATCTCTTCCGGGGAGGGAAATTGGGAAACTTATACAACAAAGAATTCCAGATAACCACGATTTCAGTGTTTGTTATCCTTTTTTTCATTTTCTGATCTGTGACCAAAACATATTTTTCAGATGTTTACTCGTCCCTTTTGGATTTTATTGCAAATTGACACCAAAATGCTTTCTGTTTTTTTAGGTCTGCAGTTCATGGAAAAAGGTGTGTGAAAAAGTTTCAACTGTGAATTGCAGATCGGGCCGAACTCTAGGCTCAACGACACAACTAGTCTTGGGTTATCAATCTATGGCGAGGGTACAAGATTGCTATCACAGACTTCTTTGATTGTAGCAATTATATTAAATGATCAAATAAGAAAGGTGTTTTAATAAATTGGGGTTCCCCAAACGAAAGAAGATTTCTAAGTAGTATTCCATGCATATTATCCAAAATTTCATTTTATGCATTCGAGAATAGTATTGATTATTTCAGTGGTATTTCTTGGTGAATTTGAATCAGTAAAATCTTTGGCTAATTTTTGCCACAGGTAACATAACCCAAGGTGCAAGGTGGCATCATCTCGAGACGCTAGTCTAGTAGTAATCAGTTCCGCATTTTGCCAGTCCCCAGTTCGTGCAAAAGCATCAATGAAAGGATACCATTCGGTATCCACCAGGGGTGTGTAACCTTTGGAAGTCGCCTCGTCTAAAAGCGAGATTACTTTTTCATATTCCCCAAATTGCCTGGCAAGCTCAGCCTTCTCGAAGAAATAGCACCAGGTATGAGAAATTTCATTCCCTAAAATTTGTAAAGGAGGGCGATTTTGAGATATTTTTTCATTGAGAATAAGGTTAAGGTCAGTTAGGGCTGTACTTGCTAATATATTTCTCGTCTTTTGAGTGGGTTGGAAGAAATTGAAATTCCAAATGACCGTTTCTGGTGGATTCAGGTTTTGGTCAAGTATCCGCAGGCATCCTAGTGTGGGTAGATTGACATAGATGGATTGGGAAGTATTCCCCCTAAAAACATAAGTCCTAAAGTCAATATATATGGGTACGTTTTTGTCCAAGGATTCAATTAGCTTACCTTGACCGCTATCCAGGATTATGAATTGGTAATCTACCTGTCGGTTAATCACTCCTGAACTATAGGTCCAGTCCAATTGGGCAGTGAGGGCATTCCCACTGTACATATCTCCTTCTGAATCAGGGCTATTTGTGAATAGAGTTGTGCCAGGTTGTAACCCTGGGATCCTCCAATCGAGTTGCCAGAATAACTCTTTTTGCCGAATCCAGACATTTTTATAGAAGTTGGCATTTGAAATTTGATATCCAACCGCTACAGCCACTAATAGAGTACACACGAGCAAACCGGATGCGCGCAAAATACTTGGTAAAACTCCGGATCTTGTCCAAGAAAAGATGAAATCAAAAATTAATACAATCAATAAGCAAGAACCAAATAAGTACGCCAATAGAAACCGGTTATTGAACCCAAGGTAATCGATCTTCAGACCTGCCACCAGAAAGGGAATCCCGGCAAAAATCAACGACGCTATGCTCAACAAAAGACCTTCCCGCCTCCAAGAATATATTCTCATGGGACTTTCGACGGTTTTCTTTCTACGGGAGAGTAAGAGCCAGATCGAAAGACTGACGAAAACTGCTGCCATAACCGAGGGGATCAGAATAGATACTGCCCCTTTTTGAGGATAGTTGGAAAAATTAAACAGATACGCCCAGGCATTGATGACAGAATCGATTACCGATTGAAAAAGTGAACGTAATATGGATAACATTGTGCCAAATGGATTTAATAAAAATGCGTTTGTAATCACAACTTGATGATTTACGCCAGTAACGAATAGAAATCTCCAGATTGCAAAACCGATAAAAGCAACTAAGAATGCTCCCCAATATTTTATGATCGAGACTATTAGTTTTCCAAAAGTTTGATCTATCCTCTTAAATTCTATATACAAAATTATTGGACGAATGAGTTCCAGGCCAAAAAAGAACTCGGATGTCATCGAATAAAAACCTAACATAATTGAAAGAGGATAATAGATCCAAAACTTCTTCGGTTCACGAATAGCTTTGATCATCAAGGTATTGGATAGAAAAAAGAATGCAAGGCAGGCATAATAGTAGCTGTATTGAATCACGAACCAATGCTGGGTGAAACCGGGAAATACAGCAGCTAAAATGGCAACCAAACTGTTCTGAAGATTAGATTTAGGCCAAAGTGTTTTAAGCGTTCCCCATAAAGCCAATGTACAAAACCAACGTAGGATGACAGCAAACAATCCCCAAACAATTGGCGATTCCGATCCAGCCAGGATGAAAGATGCTACAGGATAAAAAAATCCTTGAAATGGTCGATCCACGCCATAATATGCCGGGAATTGAAGCGCACCAAAAAAATGCTTGAACCACATAAAGTACCAGTCATCAATGAAAAATCCGGTGGAAGGTATAAAAATTCCGTAACTCAGCAAACATAAGAGCAGTAATATCACCGGAGTGAACCGGGTATCAAATACCGTATTTAATATTTTTGCAAGGAGTTTTTTCATTACGTTTAGTGTTCTCTACGAGAATTGAGTCTGGTATTGATGAAACTATACAGATGATTATTTTTTGAAATAAATCGAATAACCATTATTGGAACCCAACTTGGTAAGCTGAGAGAGCTCATTACTAACCGAATTGTTTCGAATCAGTAAGAACGATCCGGGTTGTACTTCAGAAATATTATTAACCGGGTATAAGTTTCGAGTTTTGTTTATGCCAAAGAAAGCATACTCATCGATTGAACTGGAAATATGGATCGAAACCGGTACATTGGGAGAGATGTATGAATTAAAGAAATTTATATTTTCTATCTGGGTGGCATGCGAAAAATAAAGTTGGTGATAATAATCGTCACCAATAAAAAGCTGTCTATAAGGACTAAAATCAGCAACATATATAATCAAACGATTGAGAATTTTGTTCTCGAGAGTATGCAATGCGGAGTCTCTTGGTATTTTGGTGTTCACTTGATATCGCCAATTTACTACTGTGGTATAGGTAACCGCAGGTTTTGAATCATTAAAAAGTAAAGTTGTCCCAGCCAAGACAATGACTAAAAAGCTGATGATTGAGGTTGTAATTACTTCAACCTTTCGCTTCTGAGTAATCACTGAAGCAAATAGAGGAATCAATGGAAGGATCCCAAGCAAGAAATAACGACCCTGGTTTGGGGTCCAGCCTGATCGTTGTACAAGTATGAATATCAGATATCCGATTCCTGTCAATAAAGCGAAAATCAAGTATTGATTGACTCTTTTTTCTTTGCGAAAAAGTGAAGCAATTAGCCCCAAAGGAAGCATGATGAAACACAGTGGGCCAAACCAGGAGGTATCTTCCGTTAATCCTGGAACGCCAAGGTATTCAAAAGTTGCGCCACCCGATAGAAAGATCGGGGTTTGCAAA
>JBGQAS010000214.1:0-4375 GCA_041494435.1 Anaerolineaceae bacterium
ATCACCAGGGAGGAGGAGATCGGCTTCCTTAAGGGCGGCTAAAGCGACTTCAATTTCTCCGCTCTCCAATGCCGCTTGTCCCAGGCTTGCCTGGAGTACCGCCTCGACTTTTTGTGAACGGGCTTCTATTCTCGATGAAAGGTCCTTTAATAACCTGAAGGCTGTCGAGGCATTTCTAATTTCCAGTTGCATTCTGGCGAACAACAACTGGCTCTGGAATGGGCATTCAGCGTACTCTACGATTTTCTTCAAACCATTAGCTATTCTTATATTCAAAGAATTCTGGGCATCGGTTGGTTCAGAGAAGATCCTATCCACATCGTTCAAGACAGCTTCTGCAAGTTCAAGGTAGACGTTGTCTTCAACCTCGGATTCTTCAACCAGTAACGCTAAATGACGGATGGCTTCAGAATAATTACCTTCACGCAAACAAGTCCTGGCTTGGATATGAATCAGGTTCTTATCTGTTATTTTGCGAAGTTGAACTTTTTCGAAGAGTTGTTTTTCTTCATCGAAAAGACCCAATTTCTCCAACACTTCAGCATAGGCAATGACCGCAACCACCGGTGCATCCTCTTGCCGACACGCTTTTCGGATCAAGGGGAGAGCCTCCGTAAAGGAATTGCTCTCCAGCAAACTTTTCGCCTTCTGGTAGTTGAGGATGGCAGAATCAGGCATTTGCTTTATCCCCTTGGAAATGATCAGGTTCCTCATTTGGAAATTAGATTGACCCGCATACAATTCAATTAACCCATTCCAGGCTGATTCATTATCCTGATTTATTTCCAATGCCCGGGAAAGGTCATTTTCGGCCTGGTGAACCTGGTCCAACTGGGATCTGCTAATTCCTCGCAGGGTTAATGCTTCATCGTCATCTGGTTTTTGAGTCAGGATATCGCTGCAAAAGCTTTCAGCCTCAATATATTTTTCAAGTTGGATTGCTAATTGAGCGATCTTTTTCAAATCGCCAACGGAAGGATTTGTATTTTGTTGAAGAATCCCCTTCCATTCTTCAAAAGCCATTTCCTTTTTTCCAACTTTTTCCAGGGCATCTGCCAATCTTTTCTTTTCGCTAGTGTTCTCTGGATCGGACATCAGGTATAGGTTGGAATATTCGATCGCTTTTTCCCACTGACTATTTCGGGTTGTAGAATCGATTCCAATTCTTATGATTTCCATGTCGCGTGCATAACTCTTCAACGCTTTGGTAAATAAGGGATCGAATGCAGAACCCAAATTTTGATTGTCTAAATTCTTCAATGCTTTAAGGATTAGTTTGCGGTGGATTTCCTCAACTTCAGCGTCCATATTCGCAACGCTCTCATGCAAATATGTCTCGACGAGTTGCTGTGATTTGGTTTCACTTTCTTCGCTCGATAGCCCATTGCTAGAAAAACGAGACAGCTGTGTCAGAGCGGATGAAATCCCGGGAACGGAACTCTCAGGTTGATCCATACCATCATGTTGCTCGAAGTTGAAGATTTCTTTTTTGTGGTTTAGCTTTTGCTTTAATCCATCGATCGATTCATTGATTGCCGTAAGGATTTCGGCTGCTTTGTCAGTTGCACCAGCGATAGAATACAAGTCAGCTATTTCCCGAATTTCGGATATCTTCCGCGGATCATCGACGCTGCCCGATTCCTGGATTTTCTGAATTAGCGTGGGAAAATCTTCCGGGAGCTGTTGGATCAAAACCAGGGCAATTTCATGAGAAAGCGCTCTAAACCCTAAAGTATTCAATCGCCTGGTGACACGATTTTGGACATCCAAGGGTGAATTCTGCAGAATCCCTTGGAACATTTTCACTTGCTCTTCAAATCGCATTGGCTGGCTTAATAAAATGTCGCAAACAAGATTCCAGTTTTTCTGCGCTGGGTTATTCGCAAGCAGTTCATCAATCAACGTGGAAGAGGTTTCTGAAAAACCAAAACAAAGGGTCAATACCGTCTTAATCTTTTCCAGGTCCACTGGATCCTTCCCTTGCGAAAGACTCTGGAGAGCTTTCTGCCAACCCGAATCCCGCGATTCGCTGTTCAGCCAGATCGCCAAAAGTGTGGCAGAACGTAGATCACTGATTTCCGATTTTCCTTTTTTGAAGCCATCCATCAGGTCTAGGGTTTGTTTCTGCAGAGGGATGGGCAACCCGAGGAAAGGAAATGATTTGGGTTGCAAGTGTTCCTGCATACCCAAAGAAAGAAATCCCAGGTTGGAGGGAGTCCAAAATTCGTCAGAGCCTTTGGAAGCCTTAATGGCTTTTTCCAGGAAGGAGGCGTCGTTCAAACCCTTCCAGACAATTTCATCCTGTCTTAAAGCCGGCAAGATCCAGGATTGCGATTTGACCGGAATGGATTTCCTTAATGAGAAAATCGGATTGAATTCTTCCATGAATACCTCGCGGAAAGGCTGATCAGTAATTGGTTTTTCAGCTGGTCGGATTAGTGGACCTGTAAGATCAAAACGAATGATCCTGCCATCATCAAGATGCCTACCATCACCAGGAAGATGCCCATTCCGGCTGCCGTCCGTACAAAATCCTTCAGTGAGTCCAGCATGGTGGATGCATTGCCTACCAACCCGGCTACTTCTTCGGTAATACCCTTCTGGGCAAGCTTGGTGGTTTCATCCGCGATGGTGGTCGTGGCTTTTCCCATGACCTTCGATAGGATGATGATCACACCCAAAATGAAGGTCAACAATCCCAAGCCCACTACAACCAGGGCAAGGGTCAGAACAAAATCGTTTACACTCATGGATAACATCATCTACCTCCACATTTCTTATTTGTAGAGGTAGATGCAAGGTTTATGCCAAGATGTCTTTATTTGGAGGGATGGAGAATGTCGCTGGGGAGATCTCCAGCTTCGATTGTGCCAGTGGAGCAGAAAATGGCCGCCCGTTCCATGGCGTTGCTTAATTCACGGATATTTCCCGGCCAGTTGTATTTTTTCAAAGCGGTCAGTGCCGCCGGTGAAATTCCTTCAATATTCACACCCAACCGGCTGTTGTTTCGCCGGATGAAAAATCCCACCAGTTCGGGGATATCCGCCTTTCTGTCCCGCAAGGCAGGTAAGTGCAAGTCGATCACTTTCAACCGATAGTAAAGGTCTTCCCGGAATTGCCCAGCCTGGATCATCTTTTTTAGATCGCGGTTCGAGGCTGCCAGGAGTTGCACATCCACATGGATCAGGGTCGTGCCCCCCACCCTGCGGAAGGCTTTCTCATCGATGGCACGCAGAAGCTTGGCCTGGATGTCGATGGGCATCGATGAAATTTCATCCAGGAAAAGGATGCCACCATCTGCTACTTCCATCAACCCGATTTTCTTTTTGTCCGCGCCTGTGAAAGCTCCTGCTTCGAACCCAAATAATTCAGATTCCAGCATGGTGTTTTGGATGGCTGCGGAATTGACCGCAATGAATTGCTCTTTTGCCCGGGGTCCAGCCTGGTGGATTAAATTCGCTAATATTTCCTTGCCAGTCCCCGATTCACCCGTGATCAAAACTGAAAAGCTTGCTGCTGCAGCTTTCTGTGCCTGGGTGACCACCTCCTTCATCAACCCGCCTTCGCCGATGACGAATTCAATTTTCAATTGGGATTCGCGGATGTGGGCAATTTCCCGACGCATTTTGACCACTTCGCTGGCTCGCAAAAGGGATTGTTCCAGCTGGTTGAATTCCACCGGCTTGGTGAGAAAATCGTGCGCCCCATTTTTCATCGCATCCACAGCCATTTCGATTTCCCCAAACGCGGTGATGATGATGATGGGAGGTCGTACAGCCATTTGCGCCGTTTCAAACAGAAGGTCAGGCCCGTACCCATCCGGAAGCCGCACATCCAGCAGGATCATATCGGCATCATTCTTTTCCAGATGGGATCGGGCTTCCTTGAGTGAAGCAGCCCCGATCACTTCGTATCCCTTGGATTTCAAGAAATCCCCAATATTAACCCGCGCGTGTTCCTCATCATCAACGATCATTATGGAAAGGCTCATTCAGTTTCTCCATCGGCCATGGGCAGCAGTACATGGAAGATGGTTCCCCCCGGGAAGGAATCTACATCGATGCTTCCATGGTGTGCCGTGACTATTTTTTTCGTAATGGCAAGCCCCAATCCCGTGCCTTGAGGTTTGTTGGTGACAAACGGTTCAAAAAGCTTCTTTCGGATTTCATCCGGTATGCCCGGACCGTTATCTGAAACAGTGATCTCCAGTTGCTGCCTGTTCCCTGGTTTTACTGCGCGGTTCACTTTGATCGCCAAAGTCCCCCCGCTCTTGCTCATGGCATCCACTGCGTTGCTGATTAGGTTGATGAATACCTGTTCGAGGGAACGTAAATTGCCAATAACGACCGCTTTTTCAAATTCACATTCGTAGAAT
>JBGQAS010000002.1:0-25853 GCA_041494435.1 Anaerolineaceae bacterium
TGACCGGGCATCCGAAGATCGAATTGATGGTGATCGGTGGGATGCTGCGACTTTCGGAGCTCTCGATGGTGGGGCACATCGCCGAACAAGCCATCCGCGAATTCCGGGCAGATAAGGTTTTCCTGGGGATGCGAGCTATCGACGTCAAGCAAGGGTTCACGAGCGATTTCCTGCCCGAAACCATGACCGACCGTGCTATCCTGACCATCGCCCCGCAAGTGATCATCGTGGCAGACCATTCAAAATTTAACCGGGTCAGTTCCGTATTTGTCGCGCCCATCACAGCAGCTAATACCATCATCACCGATTCCGGTATCTCATCGGAGCTTGAAACTGAAATGGCAGAACAAGGGATTGAGGTAGTCACAGCATGAAAGAAGAACGTGACCTCTTCCTCCACGAATATCATCCCCGCTCCCACCTGGAAGTGAAAGAGACTTATGTTGCCCACCCGCGATTTCCGGTCATTGACTGCCATAACCATCTGAAAGACCCGTTCGGCGGGGGATGGGATAAGAAACCCCTTTCCCAATTGCTGGAAAAGCTTGACGAAGCCGGGATCAAAGAATTCTGGGATTTGGACGGAGGCTGGGGAGAGGATATTCTGCAAACGCATCTAGATCACTTCAAATCCCCTGCACCTAATCGCTTTCGAATCTTCGGTGGCATCGATTGGTCAAAATGGGTCGTACACCCCCAAGATTTCGGGGAATGGGCAGCAGGCCGGCTGAAGGAACAGGCCCGCATGGGCGCGGAAGGCTTGAAGATCTGGAAAAACTTCGGGCTGCACATCACCGACCCGGATGGAAAACTGGTATCCATCGATGACGTGCGGTTGGACCCAATTTTCGAGACCGCAGGGGAGTTATATCTTCCCGTGCTCATGCACATTGCCGACCCGGTTGCTTTTTTTGATCCGCTGGATGCCAGCAACGAACGGTGGGAGGAATTGCATGCCAACCCCGATTGGCATTTTCCAAGCCCTCCCTTCCCTGCCTTTATGCAACTACTAAACGATTTCAAATCACGGGTTAAAAGGCACCCGAAGACGCAATTCATAGGTGCGCATGTAGGGTGTTACTCTGAAAACTTAGGATGGGTGGGTGAAATGCTGGATGAATGCCCCAGCTTTTCCGTGGATATTGCTGCCCGGTGCAGTGAACTTGGTCGGCAACCTTATACATCCAAAAGGTTCTTTGAAAAATATGGTGACCGCATCGTATTCGGTATCGATGTCGGTCCGGAGATTAAAAGCTACCGAACTTATTACCGGTTCCTCGAAACGGACGATGAATACTTCGACTATTCCGATTCTGAAATCCCGTCGCAAGGAAGATGGTATATCTACGGACTGCACCTTTCAGATGAAATCCTAAAGAAAGTCTATTATGAAAATGCGGAAAAAATCATGAAAGCAGGGAAATAATCATGGATGCAGGCAAACACACCTACCAGGAAATATTGAGTCAACCCAAAGCCTGGGCGGATGCTTTGAAAACGTTAGATGGATATCGCCCTCAGATCCGATCCATTTTCCAAGACCAGTCTGTTGACGAGGTCATCTTTACAGGTTGTGGATCCACCTATTATCTTTCCTTGTCTGCGGCAGAATTGTTCCAGAGGTTCACCGGGACCACTACCAGGGCTTTTCCCGCTTCAGAGATATGGCTGAACCCAACCGCGTTCAAACGCAACGGAAAAGGATTATTGATCACAGTCAGCCGGTCCGGAGAGACTAGCGAAACCATCCGTGCCTGCGACAAGTTCAAAACAGAAAATGGCGGAAAATGCATCACCCTATCCTGCTATCCCGGGATGCCCCTGACTGAAATGGGGGATTTAAACCTCATCCTCCCCTCTGGGCAGGAAAAAAGCATCGCTCAAACCAGAGCTTTCAGCACGCTCCACCTTGCTTGTACCTATCTTGCCTGCGTTGCAGCCAATCGGGATGACCTGGTTTCTAGTTTTCAAAAGTTGCCAGAAATTGGGATGAAGCTTATCCCTTCCTGTGAAAACCTTGCCCGGAAACTCGGCAGGGATGATCGGTTCGACCGTTTCTACTTCCTGGGCTCAGCCTCCCGATATGGGCTGGCTTGCGAATTGAACCTGAAAATGAAAGAAATGTCCCTGAGTTTCAGCGAAGCCTTCCATTTCCTGGAATTTCGTCACGGGCCCAAATCCATGGTGACGGAAAACACCCTTGTGATTGGATTGTTATCGGAAGGACAATCCGAAAATGAAGGGGCGGTATTGCAGGAAATGAAAACACGCGGTGCAACCGTTCTATCCATTGGAGAAACTGGCACCAACATAGAATTCAAATCCAAGCTACCCGAAGACCTGCGAAACATCCTCTACCTTCCCTTTGGACAAATGCTGGCATACGAACGTGCCATTTTCAAGAAGTTAAACCCTGACAAGCCCAACAACCTGGATGCCGTAGTGAGGCTTGAGATTTAATACAAAAAGGAGGCAACGGGACTTTTTGATTTTTGAGTCATTATCAAACGTTCACTTGGAGGAGGAAAAATGAAAAAAAGTATTTTCGTTGTTTTGGTAGCGATCCTGCTACTCACTGCCTGCGGGCCAAAGGCTAGTTCAGGCCCCACGGAAGTGAAAGTAATGATGTGGGGAGCTCCTGAAGAACTCGCTGTTTGGCAGTCCGTTGCAGATGCCTTCACCGCGAAGAACCCCAGCATCAAAGTGACCATGGATGTGGCAGATTGGGACTCCTATTGGGACAAGCTGAATACGCTCTATGCAGCCAATACACCACCTGATCTGTTTGCCATGGATGCCCCCTTGTTCCAGGACTGGTTTTCCCGCGGCGCTTTGAAGAATTTGCAGCCCTACATCGATAAATCGACAGGTTTGCTGGATGGATTATATCCCGTGACATTGCAAGCCTATCAAACTCCGGATGGTTACTTTGGTGTTCCGCGAGATGCTCAAACCATCGTTTTGTTCTACAACAAGGACATGTTCGACGCTGCAGGCTTGGCTTATCCGGATGACACCTGGACATTGGATAAACTGCGCGAAGTTGCCAAGCAGCTCACGCTCAAGGACGCCAGTGGAAATACCACCCAATGGGGTTTCTCGGCAGACCTTTGGGATATGGAACTCTTCTGGAGTGAAGCCATCTGGGAATATGGCGGTGACGTAATCAGCGCCGACCACACCCAAACCCTCCTAACAGAAGGTAAAGCTCGCGATGCCTGGCACTTTATCTACAGCATGATGGTAACGGATAAATCCATGCCCAACCCGGATGAAAGCGGCCAGTTTGGTGGCGACCCCTTTGACGCCGGTGTTGCTGCAATGACCACCATGGGGCACTGGTCTGTACCGCAATACTCTACGAGGGGTTTCAAATATGATGTCGCTCCCTTCCCCTCTGGCCCTGCTGGTCGGGTAACCTCCGTCAATAGCGCCGGGTTTGTCATCCCAGCGGGAGCAGCTCACCCCGAACAGGCATGGGAATTCATCAAATATGTCCTCAGTACAGATGGACAAATCCAAACCGTAAAATTGGGATTGGCGGTACCCGCTGTAAAGTCCGTAGCAGAAAGCGATGCTTATCTTGTTCAGCCCGATTTTCCCATCAACCAAAAAGTGTTCACCGATGCCTTTGCTTATGCGCATATGAAACCTGTCTTCAAGGGATATGACGCGTGGGCCTCTGCCGTTGGAGATCCGCTGATCGCCGTCTGGAAGGGTGAAGCGGACCTTGATACAACCCTCGATCAAATCAAAATAGCCGCTGACGCCATCCTCGCAGAAAACAAGTAATTCCTAAATCTTCACTGCTGGGCGCGGAATTCCGCGCCCAGCAGTAACCCTGTAAATCTAATAAAGGGACTAGAGCTATGGACTATGGATTGAAGCCCCTGGGACGGGAAAAATTTTGGGTATGGATCTTGCTTGCGCCAACCCTCATCGGCTTATTGTTCGGCACGTTCGGATCCCTTTTAGCCACTTCTACGCTAAGCTTCTTTAAATGGGACTTAATCGGTGCACCAGTCTGGAACGATATCCAGAATTACGTCGATGCGTTCACAAAACCTGAATTCCTCTTAGCGCTCAAGAACACATTAATTTTCAGTGCGCTGTATGTGCCCGGAACCGTTGTAGCTTCCTTGCTTGCAGCGCTCTTGCTCAATCGAAAAATACGGGGAGTAGGGATTTTCCGAACCCTTTTCTTCCTGCCTTCCATCACTTCTGCTGTAGCTGTGAGCCTGATTTTCAGCTGGCTGTATGCCAAAGACAACGGATTACTCAACACCATCATCACCCAGTTTGGCGGACAAGCGGTGAATTGGCTGGGGACTAAAAATGTGATGATGTCGGTGGTGATCGCCAATATCTGGGGAGCGGTGGGGGAAGGAATGGTTATCTTTTTAGCAGGACTCCAGGCAGTGCCCAAAGAATATTATGAAGCCGCCACGGTCGATGGAGCGAGTGCCTGGTCACGGTTTTGGCACATCACTTTACCCATGATATCACCCAGCATCTTCTTTCAGACCCTGCTGGCAACCATCAATGCTTTCCAAGCTTTCGAATACATTTATATGCTCACCCGGCAAGGAAATGGAAACAGTTCCATCCCGGTAGTCGTGTTCTCGATCTATCGAAACGGGTGGCGATTCTTCAGCATGGGGTTGGCCTCTGCCCAAGCCATGATCCTAGCGGCAGTCATCGTCGTGCTCATGTTGATCTATTTCCAGGTAGAGAAACGATGGGTAGTTTATGAATAACACCTTGAATGTTTCAGGAAATCTTCCATGAGAAGCCAAAAAATCATCGTCGATATCCTGACCTACGCCCTTGTTCTTCTTGGAATCCTGGTTTTCACTGGTCCTTTCATCTGGATGGTTTCCACTTCCCTGAAACTCCCTGCGGATCAATATACCCACAATCTGATCCCAAACCCGGTCACCGTAGTCAATTATGTGAATCTTTTCCAAAAACTGCCCGAGTTCCCCCGGCAAATATTCAACAGTTTCGAACTGGCAATCCTGAACACCATCGGACAACTCCTCACCTGTGCCATGGCAGCTTTTGTATTTGCCGTGGTGAAGTTCCGCGGAAGAAACTTCCTGTTCACCCTGCTGCTGATTACTTGGATCATCCCATTCCAGGTGACGTTGATCCCCAATTTCATCATTTTTTCCAAGCTAGGCTTTGTTGGCAGTCAGATCCCCCTTTGGTTGCCCGCCTTTTGGGGAGGAGCTTTCGGGACCTTCCTCATCCGCCAGTACTTCCTCACCATCCCGCGAGAGCTGGCAGAAGCCGCCCGGATGGATGGAGCATCGCTGTTTCAAATCTTTTGGAACATCTACCTGCCCAACGCACGGCCAGCTTTGACTGCCCTGGGACTCTTTACATTTCTAGGAAGCTGGAATGACCTGCTCCATCCACTAATCTATCTGCCCACGAACCAGCAATTAACCACCATCCCCATTGGACTCGCCATGTTCCAAACTCAATATGGAGGAAGATGGACCATCCTGATGGCGGGAACTTTGATCAGCGTCCTGCCCATCATCGTCCTGTTCTTCTTTGCCCAAAAACAATTCATCGAAGGGATTGCCCTGTCTGGGGTAAAAAGATAATATAAATTAAAATGTATCTATCCTATTTCTGGAGATTCCAATGACAAAAATTGCTTTCATCGGTGCCGGCAGCCTTGGATTTACTGCCGGTTTGGTCCGGGATGTACTCACCTTTCCCTTGCTTCAAGATGCTACGATCGCTTTGATGGATATCAACCCCGAAAGGCTGGAATACGCCAAGACAGCAGTAACAAAGATCATCACCGAAGGCAAATATCCCGCCAAGCTACTAGTGACCCCCGATCGAGCCAATGCTTTGAAAGATGCAGACGTAGTTTTGACGACCATCCTGGCAGGCAGCACGGATGTCTGGAAATATGATATTGAAATCCCCAAGAAATATGGCGTGGATACCTGCGTGGGGGATACCCGCGGACCCTCAGGCATTTTCCGCTTCCTACGCACCATCAACCCGATGATGGACATTATCCGGGATATGGAAAAATATTGTCCCAAGGCAGTTCTGCTGAACTACACCAACCCGATGGCGATGCTGTGCAGTGCCTTACAACGGGCATCGTTCATCACCACAACCGGATTGTGCCATTCGGTGCAGGGCTCTGCGGAAATGCTGGCGGGCTGGATCGGAGCTGACCCGAAAGATGTGACTTACACCTGTGCTGGAATCAATCACCAGGCCTGGTACCTGGATTACCTGTGGAAGGGTGCGGATGCCTATCCGCTGATCCACAAAGCGATCACAGAACGAGAGGAAATCTACAACGAGGAAATTGTACGCAACGAGATGTACCTGCACCTGGGATATTACGTCACCGAATCCAGCGGGCACAATTCAGAGTACAACTGGTGGTTCCGCAAACGCCCCGACCTGATCGAAAAATACTGCATCCATGGGACGGGCTGGAACCCGGGTGAATATGCCTATATCCTGAAAGAATACCAGCACACCGAAAACACCTGGAAGGAAGAAGTGAAACGAACCCTAGCAGAGCCGCTGGGACCTATTGGACTGGAACGCGGGGAAGAATATGCGGCTTTCATCATCAATGCCTTAAAAGGCGGAGATGTGTACCGGTTCAATGGAAATATCCCCAACACCCAACTGGTGGACAACCTCCCCCAGGGAGCCTGTGTGGAAGTACCGGTATACGTGGATAAACAGGGGTTCCATCCCGTCCACGTGGGAGCTCTACCACCCCAATGTGCCATCCTCACGAATGTGAATTCCGCGATTGAAGAGATGGCGGTAAATGGCAGCGCACTGGGCGACCCCACCATGATCTATCGTGCCATCGCGCACGATCCCCTAACAGCAGCTGTGCTTTCTCTGGCTGAAATCAAAACCATGGTGAATGAAATGTTCGCACAAAACCATGAGTGGCTGCCCCAGTTCAAGCATTGGAAAGTCTGAGCATGCGAACCATTGGAATCGGCAAATACCGGGGATTGCAACGCTGCTCCACTGACAGGAATACTTTCTCGATCCTTGCCCTGGACCATCGCCAGAATTTACGCAAGGCCATGAATCCCCAGGATCCGACCAAAACGACAGACGCGGATATGGTTGGTTTCAAAAAGGATGTGGTGGAAGGAGTGGCAAAAGCAGCTTCGGCTGTTTTATTGGACCCTGAATTTGGGTTAGCACAATGCATTCATAATGATTCCATCCCCCACGGGATTGGTTTGCTGGCAACCCTGGAAGAAACGGGCTATACCGGTGACGCTGACTCCAGGATTGCCACAATCCTGCCTGGATGGAGCGTAGCCAAAGCTCGCCGGATGGGAGCTGATGCGGTCAAGCTGTTGATCTATTACCACCCAGATGCAGCATCAGCAGGGCAAATCGAATCCCTGGTAAAACAAATATCAGCGGATAGCCGCAAAGAAGACATCCCTTTTTTCCTGGAAACCTTATCTTATTCCATTGACCCAAGCAAACCGAAACTCTCACCGGAAGAGCTCACCCGAGTAGTGATTGAAACTGCCAATAGACTTTCGCCTTTGGGAATCGATATCCTCAAAGCGGAATTTCCGTTAGATGTAAATGCAGAAAAAGATGAAACCGAATGGGGTAAAGCTTGTGCAGAGTTAACCAAAGCCAGTCAAGTACCTTGGATCCTGCTCTCAGCATCTGTTCTCTTTGAGACTTTCGCAAAGCAAACTACCATCGCCTGCCAGGAAGGCGCCAGCGGGGTGGCGGTTGGCAGAGCCGTCTGGCAGGAAGCCGTGCCCTTGAAAGGTGAATCACGTCAAGAATTTTTGCGTTCGCAAGGACATGAACGGATGGAACAGATCACGGACATATGTTCCCGGCTAGCGCACCCCTGGACAGAGATTTTTAGCTTCCCTGCTCCAGGAGTGGATTGGTATAAAGGTTACGGCAACTAAATCTGAAATGGAATTTTAAATGGACAATAATACGAAAACCTTTGATGTCCTGGTGATCGGTGAATTGAATGTAGACCTTATCCTTAATGGAAGCATTACTCCAGAATTCAACCAAAAAGAACAATTGCTCAAAGATGCTCAACTAGTTTTAGGGAGCTCATCTGCCATTTTCGCTTGCGGCGTAGCCAGGTTGGGTTTGAAAGTAGCTTTTTTAGGATTAGTTGGCGATGACGTTTTCGGGAAATTCGTTATCGAAGAACTTGGTGCCAGGAACGTTGATACTCACGCCATCAAAATTACTCCCAAAGTGAAAACGGGATGCACAATCATCCTGAACCGGGGAAATGACCGCGCCATCATGACCCATCCGGGATCCATCGCCCAACTAAAGAAAAGCGATTTGGATCTTTCCTTGTTCAAATCAGCAAGGCATCTCCATTTAGGGGGATATTTCCTGCTGGATAGTATGAAAAAGGATGTCTCCTCCATCTTCCGACTTGCCCATCAGAATCACCTGACCGTTTCGCTCGACACAAATTATGATCCGAAGGAAAAATGGGGCCTTGGACGCGACAACCCCTTACGAGACACGGATATCTTTTTCCCAAACGAAACCGAAATCAAACAGATAACCCGGCAACCGGATGTGGAAAGCGCCATGAAGTCCCTGGGGTATATCTCGACAATTGTGGTGAAAAGAGGAAAAACGGGCGCCTTTGCACGGCAGAAGAATGAAATAAAGACAGTCACAGCGATGAAGGTGAAAGTGAAGGATACGGTTGGAGCGGGAGACAGCTTTGACGCTGGTTTTCTGTATGGATATTTGTCAGGATTTGGACTGGAAAAATCGCTAAAACTTGCCTCGGTATGCGGCTCTCTTTCGACAACCCAAGCAGGGGGAATTGCAGGGCAACCCACCCTTTCCAAAGCAATGCCTTATTTGAAAAAACTTAAATGACCAAATCAGTAAAAGAAATCATCCAGCGGATCATTCAACTCCGAGAAAAGGAATCCCGCCAGTTGACTCTCTTGGCGGTCTGTCCGAATTCCGATGCCGTACTGGAAGCAGCCATTTTATCTGCTGAAAAGCATCAAACTCCCATGCTCCTGGCAGCAACACTGAACCAGGTGGATCGGGATGGAGGCTACACACGTTGGACCCCGGACCAGTTCGTTCGAAAAGCCAAAGAGTTATCCAGTCATTACCAAGTGAAGGTCCCCATATTTCCATGCCTGGACCACGGGGGGCTCTGGCTTAAAGATATTCACGCAGCGAAGAACCTTTCCCTGCATGAAGTAATGAACGAATTGAAATTGAGTTTGACAGCATTTTTACAGGCAGGCTATCAACTGATGCATATCGATCCAACAGTGGACCGCTCCCTGCCCAAAGGAAGTGTCCCATCGGTCGAGGTGATCGTGAGCCGCACCATCGAACTCATTCAACACACGGAAGCTGAACGAAAGAGAATGGACTTACCACCCGTCAGCTACGAGGTGGGGTCGGAAGAAGTGCACGGGGGGATGGCAGACTTGGAAAGATTTCGCTTTTTCCTTGAACATCTCCGGAGCAAGATGAATGACCAGGGGCTTACAGAACAATGGCCTTGTTTCATCGTCGCGCAAGTTGGAACCAATTTGCATACCACTCGTTTCGATGCAGAAATCGCTTCCAAACTTACTTCCATCGTCGCCCCCCATGGCTCGTTAATCAAAGGGCATTATTCGGATTGGGTTGAGAACCCTCAGGATTATCCTCGCAGCGGAATGGGCGGCGCCAATGTAGGCCCTGAGTTCACAGCAGTGGAATTGCAAGCTTTAATTGATCTAGAAACTGAAGAAATTTTTTCCGGCGCTGGGAAAAATATTAATCGTCTCTCTCAATTTGCTGAGACTCTTCAACAAGCGGTGATCAATTCAGAACGATGGAAAAAATGGCTACTTTCGGGGGAAGAGAAGTTAAGTTTTTCCGAGTTATCCCCCGAACGAAAGCAATGGCTGGTTGAAACCGGAGCTCGTTACGTTTGGACTGAATCCGCTGTATTGGAATCCAGGCGCAGATTGTATGAAAATGTGTCCCAGAAAATCAAGGACCCCGACCATTGGGTTGTCTTAAGAATTGCTGACCGAATCAGTCATTACATTACATCATTCAATCTTGAAAACAGCTGGGAATTCCTCAAGGGCTAAAACATTTCAGAAAATTAAGGTGAAAGAGTGACCTTTTCGCTCGTCAACCATACCACACCGGGGATGCGGTTATCACTGTTTTGATAAATCGATAACCGGGTGGCTGTAGCACTTGAGACCGAATAGGAGATATCCACGACAAAGGTGGCATAACCCTGGTCCGCGGTCATGGGGGCAAAGAGGAAAGATGCATATCCGAGGGTTTCCCCTGAAAGACCTGTCAGTTGAAACAAGAGGGGTGAATTATTGACCGGTTTGAAATCACCGTACACGCGAACCACACCGCCTTTGATCACTTCATCCGGTTTGGGGCTCTGAATGACATAAGGTTCCTCGAGGATCGAAGGCGGAGTAAGAATGTTGCTCCCCATTTTAAGAAGGATAAGATCGACGGAAGCGATAGAACTGAACCGCAGGTACTTGTCATGAGTACTTACAACCACTCGAGCAAATTCGCCCGCTGCTTGGATGTCAAAGGGAATGGGTTGCGTAAAATAATTCTTAGTGTAAATCATCTCCTGAAAGGACCTGACAATTCTTCCAACCAAAGCACCTTCCGTGCCGAACAATTCGATATATAACATGCCGTCCTCTCCAGGGTTGAAAGAACCCTGCAAAAGGATGGGGGTGACAAGCTTGGAAAGCGGACCCGGGCTCTCGATCATGATCATCGGCGCCGGGTATTTGTGAGCCGCCGTCGGTGTAGGTTGTGGAGTCCCCACGTCAGTGGGAATATCCATAGTCGGTAGTCCCATTTCTGGTGTTTCCGGGATATCGCCTTCTCCAGAGGGTGGCAAAGTATCCACGGGAATTTGAGGTTGGAATTCGGTTGAGGTCAGGGTAAATTCAATCGTGGGAGAAGCCAATTCTAGGGTGGGTTCAGGCGTGTTTGTAGGTATATCTATTGTCGCCAGGGAAGGAAGCGTGGGAGTATTGCCAGGATTTGCGACCAAGACGCAAGCTGGCAACCCGAGACACAGAAAGCTTATAAAAATGAATCTTAAAATTCTAGTTCGGTGAAATTGTTTTTCAATGTGAGCCACAATAATATTGTAGTCCAATCCTGGTTGAGAAAATCTAGCGTGTACTTGCTGCGGGTTTTATGAAATGCTGGATAATGCGGGTCATTTCATCAATGGAAAGTGGCTTGAGAAAGAAACCATTTGCTCCAACTTTTTTAGCCTGAGCCACCTCATCTAGGCGTTTTTCCGCTGAGATCAAAACCGTCGGAATTTCCAGGGTCAATTCATTCTTTCTCAGGTTGGTTATAAATTGAATCCCATTCATCTTCCGCATTTGCATATCCACCATGATGAGTTGCGGAATTTCCTTGGCTGCCAAAGCCAAGCCTTCTTTGGCTGAATCGCAGGTAAGTGGATCACTCCCCAAGAATTTGGCAACTCGAACCATCAATTGCAGGGTTGCGGGATCATCATCAATAAAGAGAATCTTCGCTTTCATGTTTAAAAAAAACCCACCTGTTAATAATAATTATAGTCCTCCACCGGGGAACCCCGGTGGAGAGGTCTTGCTTTGTCAAATCCCGTAAATAGCAGAGAATTTTTTCTCCAGATAACGAATATAGGGTTGAGGATCGATCGGCGAGCCCGTGATCTTTCGGCTCAACTCCTGAGGTTCAAACTTCATCCCATGAACATGAACGTTACTCCGCAGCCAGTCCAGGAGGGCACCAAATTCGCCCTTCTCGATCTGCTTCTCGATATCGGGGATTTCACTGCTCAACTTTTCCCACAATTGGATCGAGAACAAATTGCCCAGGGCATAGGTGGGGAAGTAGCCGATATACCCGCTCGACCAATGCACGTCCTGGAGAACGCCCTTTGCATCCGTAGGAGGTGTCAAGCCGAGGTATTCCTTGATCCGGGCATTCCAAGCCTCTGGCAGATCCTTGGCTTTCAGGCTGCCTTCGATGAATTCGATCTCGATTTCCAGACGGAGCATGATGTGCAGATTGTAAGTGGCTTCGTCGGCTTCCACGCGGATGAGGGATGGAGCGACCTTGTTGATCCCTTTGTAGAAGGTGGCTAAATTGACATTCCCCACCTGGGATGGAAACCTAGCCTGGAATTTCGGATAGAAATATTTCCAGAAGGCAAGAGACCTGCCAACAAGATTTTCCCACATGCGGGATTGAGATTCGTGAAAAGCATACGAAGCGCCATCGCTCAAGAGGGTCCGGGCAAGTTTGGGAGAATATCCAAGTTCATAAAGGGCATGACCACATTCATGCATGGTGCCAAAAAGACCGGTGCCAACATATTTGGGATCGATGCGGGTGGTGATGCGGGCGTCGCCAATGTTCAATCCCTGAGTGAAAGGATGCACGGATTTGTCCTGGCGGGCTTTGTTAAAGTCAAATCCAAATTTCTTGATAACCTCCACCCCGAATTCCATCTGATCCTTCTCGGGATATTCGACATGCAGGAAACTGTTATCAATTTCGGGTTTTTCACTAATAGCCTTGATCAGCTCCACCTGCCTGGGACGCAGGGTGTTGAAAATGGATTTTACCTCGGCCGTTTTCATACCGGGTTCGAAATCATCCAGCAGGGGATCGTAGACATGTTCGTAAGGCTTGAAGAAATCCGCATACTGCCGTTTCAAGTCGATGATCTTTTCGAGGTAAGGTAGGAACATCTTGAAATCATTCGCTGCCTTGGCTTTTTCCCAGTTGGACTCGCCGACAGTTTGCGCCATGGCATATTCGCCAACCCATTTCGTAGAAACCTTAGTCCGCTTTTCGTACTGACGACGGACGACCTTTATCAGACGGGCTTCATCCGAATCCGGATCCTGGGATTTTTCGAAGTTTTTCAAATCCTCAAGCATCTGTCCCATTTCAGGGGAGGTCAACTTTTCGTGGATCAATTCCTGTACCGTGCCAAGAACATAACCGCGACCTTCAGCTCCATCGACGGGCATGTTCACTTGCTGATCCCATCCAAGCAAACCATTCGCCTGGGTCAGATCGGCAATTTGATTAACCGCCTTTGTAAATTTTTCAAATAATTTGTCCAATGATTTCAAAAATGCTTCTTTCAATTTCAGGCTACACGCCAGCGAAGGGTTTCACCCTTGAGCGCGGCAATAACTTCGGAAGAGATATCCACAGCGGCGCGAGCCTGGGCTTCCACGGTTTCAGCACCAATATGAGGCGTGCAGACCACTTTCGGATGTTCAGCAAGTTCGCTTTTACCGGGGGGTTCGGTGGCAAAAACGTCCAGGGCAGCGCCGGCCACTTTGCCGGATTTCAGAGCTTCCAACAAAGCAGCTTCTTCGATAACGCCACCACGAGCAGCGCAGATGACGCGCACACCTGGTTTCATTTTGTCGAATGCGGCCTTGTTCAATAGATTCTTGCTATCGGGCGTAAGGGGAAGATGCATGGTGATGAAATCCGACTTTGCCAGCAATTCATCCAGTGTGACCGGTTCCCCACCGCGTTTCTGGATCTCTTCGGATTTGATCAGGGGATCATAGGCTAAGATTTTCATCCCGAAGGCTTTTGCGCGTTCCGCTGTAGCAACGCCAATGCGTCCGAAGCCAATGACACCGAGAGTCTTCTGGAAGAGTTCAGAACCCTTTAATTCCTTTTTCAACCAATTGGTTTGTTTCATCCCTGCATCCGCACGGGGGATTTCGCGAATGAGCGAAAGCATCAAGCCCAAAGTCAATTCAGCCACAGAAACGGTAGTAGCTAGCGGGGAGTTGACAACCGTTACGCCATGTTCCTTGGCAGCCGGTAAATTGATGTTATCCACACCCACACCGGCGCGACCTGCGACTTTGAGTTTCTGGGCAGCGGCAAATACTTCGGGGGTTAACTTAGTGCGTCCACGAATGATGATGGCATCATATTCGCCAATGACTTTTAGCAAATCTTCGGGAGTAATGTCCTTTTTATTGTCCACCTGGGCATGCTTGGAAAGGATTCCCTGCCCTTCTTTTTCCAGACCATCAGTTAGTAGAACTTTCCACTCAACCATCTCCCACTCCTTTTGTGAAAATTGAATTCATCCGAAGGATGACACATGTAGATTTTACCTTAATTCACTTACGAGGTAAAACGCCCACTACTCACAACCAAAATTGTTCCTCAAAATCAACAAAAAAGGCGAACCACAATTATGGTTCGCCTCTGTATTCATTAATAATTATCGGTGGGCATGGAATTGGTTTTTGTTCTTAGCAATCCGCCAAAGCCGAATCAGGTTGGTATATTCTGCCTGTTCACGACCGCGGGTATTCGGATCCTGGTTCTCCTCGACCGGTAATTTTGCGAGTTTCTCGCGGATCGTTTCGACCAGTTCCTCGCTCAAACCATCCGCCCGGATGGTTTTGATCCACCCTTCCTTGGTTCTCTCAGCGAAAGGAATCTTTTCAAGAAACTTAGCTACTGCATTTTCTTCCGGAAGTGAATGGGTTGTCATCGAATCCTCCTATTCCATCTGAACACGAATTGTACACGAAAAATTTCAATACACTACAAATTACTCGTACCTTAACGCTTCCACAGGCTCGAGCTTGGCTGCCCGGTTGGCAGGGTAGATGCCGAAGAATAAACCGACGGCGGTAGAGAATAAGGTTGCCAGCAAAATGGATTGAATATTAATGGTGGGGGTAAATGGGGTACCGCTGGATACGGCTATCCGACCCACGATGAATCCAATCAACCAACCTAAACCAATCCCAATGAGCCCTCCGAGCAGACTCAACAAGGAGGATTCTGTCAGGAATTGGATCAAAATATCCCTCTTGCGGGCGCCTATAGCCTTACGAAGCCCAATTTCCCGCGTGCGTTCGGTGACGGAAACAAGCATGATGTTCATGATCCCGATTCCGCCAACAAGCAACGAAATAGCGGCAATACCACCAAGGAAGATTGTAAATACCCCTGTGATGGTTGCTGCAGTAGAGACAAAGTCCTGCTGGCTGTAAACGGTGAAATCATCTTGACCGATTTGCGTACGGTGGCGTAACCTGAGGATTTGAGCGATTTCATCATTTGCCTGGCTAACAGAGCTAGAACTAACCGCCTGGATATAAATCACATCCAGTTTGTTATTGGTTCGATGGATCAAGCGGTCCTGGGCTGAAGTGAGCGGAACAATGATAACGTTATCCTGGTTACCGAAAGAACCTCCGCCCGAAGACTTCAGTACCCCGACGATATGAAAGGGCTGGCCACTAATCCGGATCGTTTGTCCGATCAAACCATCTTGATAACCAAAAAGCTGATCTGCAACACTGGTGCCAATAACTGCAACAGAAGACCTTCCCAGATATTGGTCCTGGCTGAAAAAACTTCCATCCTGCAAGGTAAGGTTGCGAACTTCCGCATAATTTGCGGTCGAACCCGTAATCGATGCATTGTCTGTCTGCCCGCTATAGGTCACAGCCAAGTTGCCGTTAATTGCTGGAGCCACATTTTCAACGGAAGGTGCCTGATACACATCCTGCAAGGCATTGGCATCCTGCAAAGTGAGGGGTTGAACATTGCGAACCTTTTCCTGCTGGTTTCCGGAGAAAACAAACAGCAGGTTCGTTCCCAGCCCGTTGATGGAACCGGTGATGGTATTTTGAGCTCCAGTTCCAATACTGAGCATGGCAATTACAGCTCCCACTCCAATGACGATACCTAAAATCGTCAGTCCGGAGCGAAGTTTATTGGATGCAAGGCTTTCGAAAGCTTCGAGGATGGCTTGCCCAATATTCATGCTGCCTCCTCAATCGTGCCATCGCGCAAATGAATGATGCGTTGTGCCTGAGCACTCACATTGGGATCGTGAGTCACCAGGATGATGGTGGTTTTTGTATCCCGGTTCAACTTTATTAGCAATTCCATAATTTCTTTTCCTGACCTGGAATCCAGGTTGCCGGTGGGTTCATCCGCCAGCAGGATGGCAGGGTTATTGATTAACGCCCGCGCTATGGCCACACGTTGCTGCTCGCCTCCGGAAAGTTCGCTTGGTCGATGATCAAAGCGATCCGCCAACCCGACGGCTGTCAAGCTAGCACGAGCTTTCTCGGCTCTGCCTTCTTTGATACCGGCATATCTCAACGGAAGTTCCACGTTCCCCACTGCAGACATGCGGTTGAGGAGGTTAAAACTCTGGAAAACAAAGCCCACTTTGCGATTGCGGATCTCCGCCAACTGGTCATCCACTAAGTTTGAAACTTGCTCCCCATCCAGTACATAGTCTCCACTTGTCGGTCGGTCAAGACAGCCAATAAGATTCATTAATGTTGATTTACCTGAACCGGAAGGACCCATAATGGCAATCACTTCACCCTTTTGTATTTTGAACGAAACTCCAGACAAGGCGTGGACTTCAATCAAGCCCATCCGATAGGTTTTTGTAAGATTTTTTGCTTCAATGACAACTTTAGACATTTATCATCCTTTATCCACCAAATGGATTCCCACCAAACGGATTCCCACCACCGCCCCCCCCACCCGATGGGATGATGGAAGTGGGTGGATTCAAAATGATCAGATCTCCCACCTTGAGATTCCCTGCGGTCACTTCACTGTCCGTATCTGAGGAAGCGCCGAGAGTAATGGTGACCGGTGTTGCAACGCCATTCTTCAGGACGTACACGGTAGTCACACCATTAATCACCCGGATAGCTCGATTAGGCACAACCAAAACATCAGCGATGTTGGAAACCGTGATATTCACGGCTGCTGTCATTCCGGGCATAACACTGGAATCTGCATTTTTCAATTCCACTGTTACCGAAAAGTTAGCCACCCCTTGGACAACATCGCCTGCCTTAGCCACCTTGGTGACTGTGCCCACATATGTTTTGTCCGGGATGGCATCGAAAACGAGGGTGGAATCCTGCCCTACAGCTACCTTGGTGATATCAATTTCAGTGATCTGAATATCCACGCTCAAATGCTGCAGGTCGTCAATGCGGAATGCCTCCGTTCCTGGTGTGATCAGGTCACCCACATTCGATAATGCTTCGGTCACTGTGCCAGTAAAAGGTGCCATTTGCTTCGCAGAATCCAAAGTAGCCTGGATGGCATCCACTCTTGCCTGCGCAGCGGCTATATCCAAAGGATCCGGTCCGTTCTTTAGCCGATCATATTCTCTCTGAGCATCTTCCAATTGAGCCTTGGCGACTTGAAAATCTGCATCGGATTGCTGCACTTCAGTTATGGAAAAAGTCCCGGAAACAAAATCATAGTTGGCTTTGGCTGAATCCAGCGTATGCTGAGCGGATGCGAGCTGATCATACGCCCTAGCCTTTCCGGCATTGGTGTCAGGAAGGTTAACAAAGTCATTGTAGTATGTGACAGCATTATCATAGGCTGTTTGCGCCTGAAGTAGTTGGTCATAATATTTAGCCCTTGTTTCCTTGCTCCCTCGGACCCAATCAGTGCTACGAATTTTGTCCTTGGCATCGTCGTACGTTTTCTGAGCAGCCACCAAAGCCTGATAAGCCTGCGCTGCTGACGTGCCAGAGAGCTGCAGGTCGGTCAGGTTCCGTTTAGCTGTTACCAGGTCTGAAGTTGCTAAGATCACGGATTGGGGGAGGGATGATTGGAGCAAATCCGCCAGGATCTGGTTGGAAGTAACGGTATCTCCAATTTGTACGTTCACATTTTGGACCTGACCGCTGGTTTGCCAATTCAAAATCGCTGAACGGTCTGAACTTACTGTACCCGTAGCTCCGACGATAGCTGTCAGATCACCTTTGGCCAGGACTTCAGTCTGGAAAGCAGAGTTGTTGGCTGCCCGACGGGAAGCGATCACAGCCACAATCACGATTACAAGAACCACAACCACCCCAATAATTCCTGTAATTATCCAACTACGTTTCGTCATTTTTTTGATTGTTTTCATTAAGATCCTCTCTACATTTAATTTTCTACTCTCAGATAGTTCAACTAACGGTGCAATGGACGTTGATTGATCAAGGAATTAAGAAGCTTTGCCAGTAATTGAATCAATTCTTCACGATCCATGATAGTTAACCCGCTTGCCAATTGATTTTGAAAAAGCGAAAATTCGGGAGAATATTTTTCTGCAAGTGTTTTACCTTTTGCCGTAAGATGGATCCGGAACAAACGTTTATCCGAAGGGTCCAAACTCCGTTTCACCAACCCATCTTCTTCGAGCTTTTTCAACATGGAACTGATGGTGTTTTTTTTCACTTGCTGGAACTTACTGAGATCGGTTGGGGTGGCATCCAACGCGCCATTTTTTTCATCATCCAGCAAGTGCATGAGAATGGCCCAGCGTGGACCCGACATTTCCAAATCGGTCCTGAACCCGGCTTCCATATTTTCATAGAAATTTGATACAGCACGGATGAGCACGGCAATTTCAATCCCGCTGACATCGTTCATACCTACAATGTTTCGTAATCGGATGACGAGGTTTTCGCGAATCGCTTGAATTTGTTCAGGTTGAATCACTTCCATCGAGACTCCTTGATTGGTACGTCGTAGAACAATACGAAGCCGAACTATAATTGGATACTTAAATTATGTCAATGCTGCAAATGTTAGAAAATTGTTGGAGATATTTTTGTGGAGAGCAAAGCGGAGGTAATGAAAAATTCTCTACGGTATAATCCCATTTCAAGGTACTGATGAAGCCAAGTTCTATTGTTAAAAGTATCATCTTATTGCTGTTGTTCCCCTTATTGTTGGTGAATAGTGTTCTCCATATTTCCGGAGAAGAAGACGTCATCCGGGAAACCACACGTCCCTTTGAATTCGACTATGTTACCTGGACATTGGATGCACTGGGTCTGAAAGCGGAGCAGCTTTCGACCAATGTGGCTCAATACCTGGATCCAATCCAGCAACGGAAAGTTATTTACGATTACATTGCCCTGGTGGGAAAGATCAATACGGTCTCAGATAAGATCACTAAAATTTATTCAGACCCCACCATCAAGGATCCCTTACAAACAGCTGCAACAGACCTGGTAGAGCAAAAATCTCTTGAAGCTCAAATGTCACAACTGGGACCGCTGGCAGAATCCGTATTGCAACTCCAGATCAGCTATGTGGTAAGCCGAATGGGATTGGCAACAGCCGGGCAACCTCTTCCCTCTTTGCTTTATCACGTTACCCCATTACCACTGGCATTGATCCTTTCTCCAAGGAACATAATCGAAGAAAAATATGACATCTCATTGCTACCGGATGTCCCCCTTGACCAGCAAGTGAAAATCGAGAATTCGGTGCAAGCAAACACAAATCTTTCCGCCCTGGTGGTTCCTGTGGGAGGTATCGGGACCTACCCCACCATGGTGGCAAGCACCACGGATCTATCCTGGCTGCTCGAAGTAATCTGCCACGAATGGATACACAATTACCTGACGGTCAGACCCCTGGGATTGAACTATGAAACAAGTTCCGCCTTGCGGACCATGAATGAAACTACAGCGGATATATCCGGAAAGGAAATTTCGGCGGTCGTAATCCGCATGTTTTACCCTTCACTTGTCCCTCCGCCCCCTTCCCCCTCTACAAGCAGTTCCTCCCAAGGATCTGGCTCTCCTTCCGGGGGATTTAATTTCAATGCAGAGATGCATATCACCCGGGTTACGGTTGACCAGATGCTGGCTGCTGGTCAAATAAAACAAGCGGAAGCATATATGGAAGCCAGGCGGGAATTCTTTTGGAACAACGGATACCAGATCCGCAAGTTAAACCAAGCATATTTCGCCTTTTATGGTGCTTATGCTGAAGTGCCCGGAGGAGAAGCAGGTTCGGATCCGGTGGGACCAGCCGTAACAGCTTTGAGGAACGAATCTCCCTCCCTAAAGGTATTCCTCACGCGGATATCCAAAATGACCGATTTTTCTCAACTTGAACAAGCTGTAAGGCAATATAGATAAACTACGACTCATCATCCATTTCTGGAATGGGGAGTTGCCCAGATTCGTTCCCCATTTGAGGCATTTCAGATTCTATCTGGTCGGGAGTTTCGCCGGATTCCAATCTGCCCACCACCTCATCAAACTCAGGCCCGGCATCTTCTCCCACCTGGGATTTCATTTTCCGGAGCATCCTTCCCATCGATTGAGGATTCTCGTCCAAACCTTCCAATGCATCTGGATCTGAAAGATCTTCCAGGCGGCTGTCATCGGAACGGGAAATCCTCACTTTTCCGATCCTGCGTTGCACGTCCAGACTTTGGCAAAAGGGACAATGTACTTCCTTTTTTCCATAATCCTTGAAGGAGATAAATAGCTCAAACCGTTTTTTGCAGTTGAGGCAATGAAAATCGTAGCTAGGCATTCATTTCCTGTCTTCTCTGAAGATTATTCTCCATTATAATCAACCCAACACCGCAGAGATTTTTCACGACTGCCAGGAAAGGTACGCAGAATTTCAAACATGGCAATTCAACCAATCGATTTTCATTTGCTTCATCCTGAACCTCTCCTGATCGTTCTTTCAGGCCCTTCAGGTGTGGGAAAAGACACCGTCATCCACCACTTGCTGAAACGATCCTTACCCATCGAATTTGTAGTGACAACCACAAGCCGTGCTCCCCGACCGGGTGAAAAAAACGGGGTGGATTACTACTTCGTGTCCAAGGCACATTTCGAAGAAATGATCGCTAAAGATGAGCTGATCGAATACGCCCATGTCTACCAGGATTACAAAGGTCCCCAGAAAAAACATGTCCGCCAGGCGCTGGCCAGCGGCAAAGACGTGATCATGCGCCTGGATGTGCAGGGAGCCACCCGGATTCGAAAGATCAATCCAGATGCTGTCCTGATTTTCCTGATCCCCCTCAACAAAGATGAATGGTACGAACGGTTGAAGAAGAGGGGCACGGAAACTCCCGAAAGTTTTAACATCCGGATTGCCACAGCTGAAGCTGAATTAAAGTGCCTTCCCACTTTTGACTACGTTGTACTCAATGCCAATCATAAATTGGAAAAAGCGGTGGATTCAATCGAGGCGATCATCAAGGTCGAACATATGCGCGTAACCCCGCGGAAAATCCAAATATGACCTACACCGGGCAGACGCCTGCTTCATCGCAACAACCTGCCACCCCCCAACCTCCTGAACAACCCAAAGTCATTCCCGTGCGCTGGGAATTGCCTGCTAAAGTTCCAACGGTGACCTACGTCATCCTGGGGGTTACCGCTTTGTTTTATCTCCTCCAACTGCTTTTAGAAAGCCTTTTCGGAACGATTTCAGGTCTGGACCCTCTCTCCTTTTTTGGGGCCAAGATCAATGAACTTATCAAGGTAGGTCAAGTTTGGAGGTTGATCACCCCCATCCTCCTTCACGGGAGTCTTTTGCACGTCGGTTTTAATATGTATGCGCTTTTCATTATCGGGAGAGGCCTGGAGCAGCAATATGGCCACGAACGATTCCTGGAGCTTTACCTGATATCGGGGTTTGCCGGGAATGTTGTTTCCTTTCTTTTCTCGCCCAACCCTTCCATCGGAGCATCCACCGCGATATTCGGGTTGATCAGCGCTCAAACTATTTTTATCTTTCAAAATCGGGTTTTGTATGGATCACGTACCACCCGGATGTTAACAACCAACATCTTCATCACCGTGGTCAACCTTGCCCTGGGTTTTATTGGCAGTTTGAATATCGATATTTACGGACACCTGGGTGGTTTATTAGGAGGGTTAATTTTTGCCTGGTTCGGCGGACCTGTGTGGTATACGGAATTCGCCCTCTCTGTTCCCGCCTTGAAAAATATTCGCTCGCAATCCCAAGCCAGGAGAGTGCTTCTCCTCGTTTTCCTCTTTTTTTCTTTGCTTACGGTCGTTGGTTTCTTTATATAAAAAAGCCGAGGTGAATTCACCTCGGCATTCAGATCATCCCAAAGAAAAAACAATCAATCGATAAATATTTCCACGTGTTCGTGGTCTTCGGCATCATCGACATCGATAATCTTTCCGATGCCTCCATCCTGGATGGCTTCCATTAGCTTGGCAGAATCCATTTCCTGGAGCTCGGGGGAAAATTTGGCACCCAATTTAAGTCCCGCCTTCACCACCCCGAGAGGAAGCTTGAGGTTAACCTTTGCTTTGCCGGACCCTACATCTGTTACAGCAATGCGCATCCACCTGCCGCGCTGAGCGTTCGGCGCGCAGGGTTCGCCACCTGCCCCAACCGGTTCGGATTTATCGAGGGTCTTAAGCAATTCTGCTGCCTCGTCCACGGAAATTTTGTTGTCTTTCAACATCTGCAATACTTTTAATCGTTCTTCCAATGTGGTCATTTTTGTTTCCTTTCATCCGAATCGTTGTTTTCCAGCTTTCCATCACCCGCCAGGCGACGTTGAGCTTCAGCTACATCGATGACACCCTTCTCAAGATCTGCGAGGATCCTGTTCCTCTCTTTTTCATCCGGTTTGACAGCTAGTTCCTCTTTACCCGCCTCAAAGCCAAGAGTGTGGATAATATCCAACAGCCGGTTCCGCAAAGTTGGATAAGACATCTTCAGCTCGTCTTCCAAGCGGTTCATCCGTCCTTCAAACCGGACGAAATTCAGTGCAAACTGCAATTGATCCGGATTTAATTTACTGAATGGATTGCTTTCGAGATTGAATATCCCTTCTATCGAAGTCCCACATGTCTGGCATTGCAAACGGCTTGCGGATAATTCGTTATGACAAACCGGGCATTCATTGATTAAAGGATTCATATTCCATACTCAATTTCCATTTTATTAACTATAGCCTTAATATATTTTAAATATTATAGCCAATATTTCAATATTGTCAATAATATATTTATTTTATTTCAATATTATTAGGAATTCTTTATGGAAAGAAGGAACCAACTCCCTTTTCGCTGATCCGTATCGACTGGAGCACGATCGTAATAGATTTCCATCACCTGCCCGGTATTCACCTTCACACGAAAATAGAACTTGCCCACTCCCCAGGAGCCCACACGGCTGGCCCGGGTGGCATGTTCAGGTTTCATATTCTTAGCCATATTCCCCTTGCGACCGTAATCCCGCCATTCAGCGAGCTGTTCCTGCACGTCGAAAGTCGTTCCTCTCCAGCACAAACGATCAGGGCAACGCGGTGTCTTTTCCAGTGGTTGTTCCCCAACGAATTCCACTTCAATTTTTTCATCTACGAATTGAGAGGAAGGTACTTTGTTCATTTTCCCTCTGTGATATACTCAAATTCTCATTTGAGTATATCTTACTCCTCCAGGAGGGCTCGAATATGAAAACCTTATTGATCATGAGGCACGCAAAATCAAGTTGGAAACATCCTGAACTGGCTGATCGAGATCGACCGCTCAACAAGCGGGGAGAAAAAGAAGCCCCCCGCATGGGGAAAGTACTGAAGCACGCGGATATCCTTCCTCAACTGATCTACACTTCATCAGCCGTGCGCGCCAGTAAAACTGCTGAAACCGTTGCAGAGATAATTGGCTATAAGAAAGAAATTCTGTATAAAGATGCCCTATATATGGCAGAGCCCTCCCAGATCGTAGATGTCCTTCGTGAAACACCGGATGAAATCAAGCGGGTAATGGTTATCGGTCACAACCCCGGCATGGAAGGGTTGGCCCAAATGTTAAGTCGAAAGGTCGAATCATTGTGCACGGCTGCAATCGCTTGCATAAAACTCCCCATCGATCATTGGAGCGACCTCACCCTTGAGGTGGAAGGTAAATTGGTCAAGGTCTGGGAACCCAAAGAGCATTAGCTCAGACAAATTAGATAAAAAAAGACCCTTGTATTCAACAAGGGTCTTTTCATTCTCTACTTCAGGTTACTTTGCCATGAACTCTTCCATGGCTGCCAGGAGAGTATCCACATTTTTCATGTTGATCTCGCCCATATGGGCAATGCGGTAAGTCTTTTCCTTGAGATCTCCATAACCATTGGCAATGCGCATGCCCTTGGTAAGCAGGAACTTGTTCAAATCACCGATCACCCAGCCCTTGGTGTTGTTGATGGTTGAAACGGTCTTGGAGCGGTAGGGTTCGGCTGCCAGGGGTTCCATCCCATGAGCAATTGCCCAGGCCTGGGTCTTCTTGGCCATATCGGTATGGCGCTGGAAGCGCTGTTCGAGACCTTCGGCGAAGATCCGATCCAATTGCACGTCCAAGGCATTATGCAGCGACATGGCAGGGGTCATGGGGGTGGAATCTTTCAAGCGATGTTTCTCGAGCAGGAGGATATCAAAGTACCAACCGCGGTTCTGCACCGATTCTGCCTTCTTCATGGCGCGTTCCGAAACACCGGCAAAGGACAAACCGGGGGGAAGAGCAAGGCATTTTTGTGAGGAAGTCAGCAGAAAGTCCAAGCCAAGTGCATCCATCTCGATTTTCACACCACCAAGCGAAGAAACTGCATCCACCAGGATCAACGTATCGGGGCTAACTTCATGAACCACGGCTACAAGTTCCTTCAGAGGATTTTCAGCACCGGTGGAGGTCTCGTTGTGAACGATGGAAACTGCTTCATAATGTTTCTTTTTCAGTTCCGCACGAAGCTGATCTGGTTCAATGATCTTTCCCCAGGCAACTTCCAGCTTGTCTGCCTTTTTTCCGTTCGCCACAGCGACATCCAGCCAACGCTTGGCAAAAGCACCATTCACACAGCACAGAACCGATTCCTGGACGAGGCAGCGCATGGCCATTTCCTGCATGCCTGAGCCCGAATGGGTCCCCTGGAATACGCGGGACTGGGTGTAGAAGAGTTTTTGCAGCTTCTGGCCCGTGCGCTGGAATAACTCTTCAAAATCCTTACTGCGATGAGGTATCATCGGTTTGGTCTGGGCTACCAAAACCTCGGGGGCTACATCCACTGGTCCGGGGACAAACATTGGTGACATGTGAGACTCCTTTTTCAGATATCGAGAATTTTATCGATTGATTTCAATCCCAACCTATTTCAAGATAAAAGACAGGATAATAAGAATCGTGATGAAAGTCGCCGCGAGGATGCCAATTTTCCGAAGATCCTTGATGATGAAGGAATAATCGGGGTTGAATTCATTGGGGTTGGCGGCTCGGAATACGGTTTGAACAGGGATGGTTGCCGAGGTGGATACCGGATGGGCATTTCCCGAGGCCCGACGATGTTTTTTACTCATGAATACTCCTGAAATAAAGATTTATGGAGAGGTTTGCAAATGAGCGACCACAACAATTCGCTGATTATCTACCATATAAGGATAACACGAAATTAATGTTAAGGTAGGTTCCTGGGTCGAAGAGAGCACTCCAAGGTCTGTTGGGCTAACAATCTGCCAGCGGTCGACTACATAAATGTATTCCTGCTGGCTCGTACGAACGAGGATCTCATCGCCCTGCTTCAATTGATCCAGATAACGGAAAACTTCCCCGTAAATATCATCATGCCCGGAAAGGACCAGGTTGCCGTTTTGCCCCGGGTTTACCGACCCTACGTGCTGCCCGATCCCCTTTTTTAACTGTTCCCAGCCATCCCCCTGAACGATCACCTGGGCAACATTGATCGCCGGTATGCGCAGATATTGAGCGAATTCCGGTCCCGCGGTAGGTACTGGCAAAGCTGCCATAGCCTGGACCAACGGGCGGAGGTTTTCGGGGATCTCGGCGTAATTTGGCTGGGCACCACCTGGTGCAGAAGGAGGAGTATGACCCGAAGGCAGCACGACAGCGTTGATCATGGCGGTTGGAGTAAGAGTGGGCTGGATCATGGCTGATTTCACA
>JBGQAS010000037.1:0-10238 GCA_041494435.1 Anaerolineaceae bacterium
ACCCTTGATGTGTTGAAACATCCCTCACATCCCTATACGAAAGCCCTGATGTCGGTCATTCCTATTCCAAACCCTCGCTCCCGCAAGAAGCGCATCATCCTCACAGGTGATCCGCCTGACGCAGTGGAAATCCCAAGTGGCTGCCGCTTCCATCCCCGTTGTCCATCTGTTTTCGAGCGCTGCCCACTTGAAGACCCCATGCTTAGAACAGTTCATGGACCTCATCAGGTTGCCTGCTGGTTGCCTAATTTAGTTCATGAAAATGGCGTGAGAGGAAGTTGAAATGAGTGAAGAGATCAAATTAACCGAACGTTATGAAAGAAACGGTTGGCCTTCCCTTACCCGCCCGGATTTGAAACCTCCCCAGGGATGGGACATGTCCCTGTTGACAGGGTTCAATCGCATCTACAACCACAGCCTTTCCCCCGATGGAAAATACATTGCGTTTATATGGAACCACGATGAATTCTCCGATATTTACCTGATGTCGGTCGTGGGTGGTTGGCCCGAACGACTCACTTTTGAGCGTCGGGCACGCCAATATTGGTGGGACGATATTCCCCGCTGGTCCCCGGATGGAAAATGGCTGGTTTTCGATTCGGGAAAGCATGTGTTTGTGGTTCCCATTACCGGGGGGACCCCGAAAAAGATCACAGATTTTGCCTCGCGCGCGACCACGGCTCATTGGCTTCCCGACAGCCATGGATTGATCCTTTCGGTGGAACACGAAGAATCCGAAAAAATCCTTTTAACCGATAAATTGGGCTCCTGGCCGTATGAACTGGCTGCGGGTCCTGGAGATAACCGCGACCCGGAACCTTCTCCCGATGGGAAATGGGTCGCCTATGTGCAACGTCCCTTTAATGACCTGAATCGGTTGGACGTCCATTTGGTCGACGTTGCTTCCGGTCAACACAGGTTGCTGGTGGGCGCCCCGAAGCAAAAGAATTTCAGTCCTCGCTGGTCTCATGGCGGCACAAAAATAGCTTTCCTCTCCGACCGCTCTGGCTTCGATGAGGTGTATGTATTGCCATTTGATGGCGGAGAACCACAGCAAATCACCAAGGCAAAGATGGATTTGCTCGATATCGCCTGGTCACCGGATGATAAATGGCTGGTGGCAACCATGAACCGGGATGGATCCTTGGGTCTTGTCCTGGTGGACATGGTGAATAGCAAAATTCGGAACCTGAAAACAAGAACGGGAATCTATTCCAATCCCCAATGGTCGCCGGGTGGTGATTTCATCACCGTGGAGTTTCTCAGCCCTCAACAACCGCCGGATATTTTCCGTATCGATATTCTCCCTGGTCTGGATGGGGAAGTGGCAAACGAGAACATTAAACAGCTAACCTTCTCTACCCCACCTGCCTTGAAGCAGTTGCGCATGGTTATGCCCGATCGTATCCGGTTTAAAAGCTTCGACGGTCAGGATATTCCCGCCCTCCTGTACAAACCGTACAAACCCAATGGAGCTGCCATTGTGGCTCCTCATGGTGGTCCCCGGGATCAAGCGCTCTTCGACTGGAATGTGTTCACCCAGTATTTGATCGCCAAGGGATACACCTATTTGGAAGTGGACTACCGTGGCAGTACCGGTTATGGCCGTCAATATGAGCTCATGAACCAGGATGACTGGGGCAAAGGGGATACAAACGATTGCCTGATGGCAGGCAATTACCTGGACACTCTGCGCTGGGTGGACAAAGAGCGCTTGGCCATCATGGGACTTTCCTATGGTGGCTATTTGACCATCTGCTCCCTGGCGCGCGACCCCGAACATCGTTTCTCTTGTGGGATCGCGCTCTACGGCGATGCAGATGTATATTCCTCCTGGGCGCTATCCGAACGCGACACTCGCCTTTACACTGAAATGCAGATTGGTCACCCCGCTAAGAACCGCAGGGCTTACCTGGATGGTTCTCCCGTGCACCAGGTGAAACACATCCAAAAACCCCTCCTCATCTTGCATGGGTTGGAAGACGATATCGTCCCTCCTTATGCTTCGGAGGAATTGGTAGAATCGCTTCGCAAGAACGACAAGACATATGAATACAAGACGTACTCCCGCGAATCCCACGGTTTTCTTCGCCGCGAGTCGGTTCTCGACCGCTATACCCGTATCGAACGCTTCCTCGATTGGTACCTGATGCCTTATACCGGCGATTAATTGAGATGACATGTGACTGAAATTTTCCATTACGAAAACCTCACCTGGCCTGAAGTAGCCTCCTTGGATCGGGACACCTCCTTGGTTCTTCCTGTCGGTTTAGGTTATTCTGACTCTGCTATTGCCAGAAGTCTGGGGAACCCGGACAAATTAGGATTACTCCCCGCAATCCCCTTTGGATGGCAGGGATCATCTCCTTCAGTCATAGCTGATACTTTGCGTTCGTTGGTATCCAATCTGTACGCCAATCTGCAGGAAGATGGTTTTACCAACGTTCATGTCATCTTTCCCGAAGACATTTCTCTGGGTCTGGGTACGCTGGAACTCCACCTTGCTTTAGAAACAAATCCTTCGGGTAACCTTTCTCTCGAAAAAAGCAAAGTAGTCCTAATCCCCGTAGGCCACACCGAACAACACGCCTTACATCTTCCGCTTTCCACCGACACTTTATGCATCGATGCCATTGCCAGCGGAGTGACTAAGAACTTCCCTGAAAAAGTGGACTGTCTGCCCGTTATGCCTTATGGGGTTAGCACTCACCGCAAAAGTTTCGCAGGTTCCATGAGTGCGGGAGGGCGGACCTTCGAGGACTTCTGGGTCGAAGCAATCGATTCCCTGGTAGAACAGGGCTACGACAAGTTCTATCTTATTACCGGGCATGGAGGGAATGTATCTTTCCTCACGAATGTCGTTAAGTACGCAGGTGAAGATCACCCCACCATATTCTGCGCCACCTCCTGGTTATATCTAAGTGGACCAAAAGGTTCGGCCGCTCTGGAAGAAAAAAGGCAATCCAAAATCGGGGGATTGGGACATGCCTGTGAGCTTGAAACTTCATTGATTTTGCATTTGCATCCCGAATTGGTCCACATGGACCGGGTTGTGGATGAAACGGATTTCATCACCACACCTTCTTATTATCAAGATTGGCTCGAGGGTGGCCCTTTGATCGCGAATCCCCCATGGAGCGATGACACCATCACAGGTGCTTATGGGGCTGGTAGCCTGGCGACTGCCGAAAAAGGGAAATACTGGCTTCAAGCAGCTATTGAAGAAAAAATTGATCACGTCGACGAGATCATCGAACAGCAAACCCGCCGGACTGCTAAAAGAATTCAACTAGCTCGACAGTCCAAATTGACTAAATGAATTAACCGAAACGGCCTTCAACGTACTCTTGAGTTCGCTTGTCCTTGGGTGAAAGGAATAAATTAGTTCCTTTCCCAAATTCGATCAATTCCCCCTGAAGGAAAAATGCTGCGTAATCCGCCATCCGGGCAGCTTGTTGCACATTGTGCGGCACTAACACAATCGTATAGGTCTGCTTTAGTTCTTGTAAACCCTTTTCGATCTTGGCCGTTGAGACCGGGTCGAGAGCGGAAGTTGGTTCATCCAGCAGGATCACTTTGGGCTTTAGTGCAAGCACCCTGGCAATGCACAATCGTTGCTGCTGCCCGCCGGAAATGGCGGCCGCAGGGTCGTGCAGACGGTCATTGACTTCATCCCACAAATAGGCTGCTCTCAAGGCCTCTTCCACAGCTGCATCCAATTTCTTGCGGTCTTGTTCTCCAGCAACTTCCAAACCATAGCTGACATTTTGGTAGATCGTCAACGGTAAAGGCATGGGGCGGGAAAAGACAATCCCAATCTTCCGTCGAAGTTCGATGATGTTCAGTTTCTTATCCAGGATATCGGTATCTTCGAAGATCACTTTTCCGGTAAGCTTCTTCACCTCGGCTAAATCATTCAGACGGTTCAATACCCGCAGCAGCGAGGATTTGCCTCCCCCTGCTGGTCCAAAGAAAACGTTGATCGCATTGGATATGACTCCAAGGCTGACATTCCTCAGGCTCTCGTTTCCATCTGAGTATTGAAGGGTAAGATTTTCAATCCTGATAATTTCGCTGGGTTCTACCATTGACGCCTGGCTCTCGCTCTTGAACGGATAACAGTAGCTATCAGGTTCATCCCCAGGACGAATACCAGCAGCACCAATACCGTTCCATATTGGATTGAAATGGGCATTCCCGGCACAGAAGTCGAGATGACGAAGATATGATAGGGCAACGCCATTGTTGGACTCAAGGGAGAAGTCGGCAAACGCGGCAGAAAGAACGCAGCTCCTGTGAATAGGATAGGCGCAGTTTCACCTGCAGCCCGTTCCAATCCCAGGATCACACCGGTCAAGACTCCCGGCAAAGCCTGTGGCAGGATCACCCGCCATATGGTCTGCCAGCGGGTGGCTCCCAATGAAAGGCTCACCACCCGGAATTCATTCGGTACAGTCCTTAGGGCTTCCTCGGTTGTGCTGATGATCACCGGCAGCGTCATGATCGCAAGGGTTAATGAGGCTGAAAGGATGCTTGTCCCAAATTTCAGGAAGATAACAAACAAGCCCAGCCCAAACAAGCCATAGACCACGGAAGGAATCCCTGCCAGGTTAATGATGGCGATACGGATGATCCTCGTCCATTGGTTATCTGCAGCATATTCTGCAATATAGATTCCAGCTGCCACTCCCAAGGGTACTGCAAAAATAGCTGTTCCAATGGTCAGCCAGAACGTACCTATGATTGCTGGAAGGATCCCCCCTTGCCTCATCCCGTCTTTCGGAAAAGTTGTCAGGAATTGCCAGGAAATGGCTGGTGAACCTTTGATAATAATGTAAATAACAATCCCGAGGATCGGCAATACGGTAATGAAGGTGATCAACCTCAGAAAATTGTTTCCAAGGGTTTCCTTGATATGAGAACTGTGAACGTTGTCAGATGTTTTTCTCATATAGATTTTCAGGACAACAATCTTTCATTCCTCTTCCGTTGCCGCGTGCTTACCCAGGAAGCGGTGAGATTAATGATGAGTGAAAAGACGAACAACAATATCCCAATGAAAAACAACACATGGTAATGGATGGATCCGTTGGCTACCTCACCCATTTCAGAAGCCACCGTGGCTGTCATGGTCCTCACTGGCATAAACCAGGCGCTCAGGCTGGTAGGCAGAACCGGGGCATTCCCTGTGACCATCATCACTGCCATCGTTTCGCCCAGAGCCCTGCCCACTCCCAGCATCACAGCCGTCACCAGACCCGTCCTCGCAGCAGGCACAGTTACGCCCCAGATTGTTTGCCAACGGGTGGCTCCCAACGCCAACGCTCCCTGCCGGTAGGATTTTGGTACCGAATTCAGCGCATCCTCGGAAATGGAGACAATCGTCGGGATGGCAATAAGTGCCAGCATCAGGCTGCCTGTAAATGCGGTCAATCCCGTCGGCAAGTTGAGAAAACGCCTCAGGAAGGGGGCGAACACCAGGATTCCAAGGAACCCCAATACAACCGAAGGCAACCCCGCCAGGATCTCGATCAAAGGTTTGAGAGTTTCTTTGATCCACTGGGGGGCAATTTCTGAGATATAGATCGCTGTCCCAATTCCAAAGGGTAGCGCGATGAGGATCGCCATGACAGTTACCAACAACGACCCGCCGATCAATGGCAGAATCCCAAAATAATTTTCAATGGGATACCAAGTGGTTCCAAATAAGTTGGAAAGCGAAACTTCTCTCAGCGCTGGGATTCCTTCGCGCAGAAGAAAGATCAGGATTAATGTGACAAAGAAAATGCTGGAATAACCCGCAATTTTGATCAGCGAATTTACTGCCCGATCGCGTCGCTGGCTGGTGGTAAACATACTCATTTTCCACCCCCGATGATCGGTACAAATCCAAGCTGGGTGACAATTTGCTGTGCCTCAGTCCCTTGGATCCATTGCAGATACACCTGGATAATTCCTGTGGGTTGCCCACGCGTGTACATGTATAGATCCCTCGAAACAGGGTATGTACCGGCATTAACTGATTCCGCGGAGGGTATGATCGCCGGGCTTGAGTCATCCTTGGCTACTGCGATAACTTTCACCTGCGGAGAAACGTAACCCAAGCCATCGTAACCAATGGCGTTGGGGTTATCACTCACCTCAGCAATAATTCCTTCTGAAGAAGGCAAAAGCAGCGTGTCCGGACTGAAGATGGATTTATCCGTTTTGCTTCCCAAACGGATGACAGTTTGCAAAAAGTACACGTGCGTCCCCGAGTTGCTTTCTCGCGAAAGCTTGACAATGGGTCGATCCTCTCCTCCGAGTTCCTTCCAATTCTTGATCAGCCCTTTGTAAATATCGGAAATTTGCTTCAGGGTCAAGCTGGATACGGGATTGTTGGGGTTCACTATCACCGCTATGGCATCTCGCGCAACAACAAATTGGATGGGGTCGAACCCTGCACTTTTTGCCGTATTGATTTCATCTGCGGTCATGGCCCGCGATGCATTGGCAATATCGATTGTCCCGTTGATCAATGCCGTGATCCCGGTACCGCTCCCCCCGCCCGTGACTGAGATTTGGATTTTTGGATTCTCCTGCTGGTATTGTTCCGCCCAGGCAAGGGCTAAATTTACTAGGGTATCCGATCCCTCGTTCTTGATATAGCTGGATGCAACCGGGGTTGAATTGGGGTTGGTTGAACACGAGGATATCGCCAGGACCCCGATGCAGAGGATGATGAATAGCCTGCTTTGCTTCATATGTCGAATTATATCTGAGGTTCATTCAAATCCGGTAAAATGCCTCCGAAAAGAGAGTAAGGTATAATGGTGGGTTATCATCCAACCGGGTGGCTGCTTGCAGGTGGAATGCCTATACCCCCGGAATTGATTACGCCTTGAAAGAGAAGCTTATGGAGAATCACGTTCAATATCCCATCGTAGATATCGACGAGCAGATGCGGACTTCTTACCTTGATTATGCGATGAGCGTCATCATCGCCCGCGCCCTGCCCGATGCCCGTGATGGGTTGAAACCGGTTCATCGCCGTATTTTGTACGCCATGCTGGATATGGGTATACGTGCCAGTGGCAGTTACAAGAAATCCGCCCGTATTGTAGGTGAAGTGCTGGGGAAATATCATCCCCATGGCGACATCGCAATCTATGATGCCATGGCTCGCCTCGCCCAGGATTTTTCCATGCGTTATCCTCTCGTCGATGGCCAGGGTAACTTCGGCTCCATCGACGGTGACTCGCCGGCGGCCATGCGTTATACCGAAGCGCGTTTGGGGAGCCTGGCAGAAGAAATGCTTGCCGATATCGACAAGGATACGGTTGAATTTGTCGATAATTTCGACGGCTCCCTCAAGGAACCGGTAGTCCTACCCTCCATCCTTCCGAATCTCCTGCTCAATGGCTCTTCAGGGATTGCCGTGGGTATGGCAACCAACATCCCACCTCATAACCTGCGCGAGATATCGAAAGCAGTCGGTTTTATCATCGACCATTATGACAACCCGGATGAAATTACGGTGGATGACCTTATGGAAAGTGTCCTGGGTCCGGATTTTCCCACCGGTGGCATGATCCTCGGCACAGAAGGCATCAAGCAGGCCTACAGCACCGGTCGGGGCAAACTCACTGTCCGTGGAATTGCCCATATCGAAGAGATCAAGGGTGGACGGAACGCCATCGTTATCACCGAGATTCCCTTCCAGGTCAATAAAACCAGCCTGATCGAACGTATTGCCGAACTGGTTCGTACAGGTCGCATCTCCGAGATCAGCGATTTGCGCGACGAATCCGATCGGCGCGGCATGAGCATCGTCATTGAACTCAAACGCGGTGCAACCGCCAAACTGGTCCTGAACCAGATTTATAAGTACACTCCCCTTCAATCCACGTTCAGTATTAATCTACTGGCTCTGGTTGAAGGTGAGCCGCGCCACCTCTCCTTGAAACGTGCTTTGCAGGTTTACGTTGAACACCGTCGCATAGTGATTGAACGCCGCGCAAAATTCGACCTGGAAAAAGCCCGCCAGCGAGACCACATCCTGCAGGGGTTGCTGATTGCGCTCGCCAACCTTGACGAGGTTATTAAGACTATCCGAAATTCCCCCGATGCGGATACCGCTAAGACCCGCTTGATAACCAATTTCAAGCTAACCGAGATCCAGGCACAAGCCATTCTGGATATGCAGTTGCGTCGCCTGGCAGCTCTTGAACGCCAAAAGATCGAGGATGAGCATAAACTTCTGCTTCAGAAAATTGCATTCCTGGAAGATTTGCTTGCTCACCCCGTAAAAATCCTGACCACGATTAAGGATGACCTGGCGAAAGTTGCGGAAAAATACGGCGATGATCGCCGCACCCGCATCCAGGCAGGTGAAAAAGAGGAATTGAAGGAGAAGGACTTGATCGCTGACGAACCTATCCTCATTACCTTCACCCAGCGTGGATATATCAAGCGCACCTCATCAAACCTCTATCGCACCCAGGCTCGCGGAGGCAGGGGCGTCATGGGTCAAACAGTTCGGGAGGAAGATGAGGTCCTCATCCTCATCCCGGCTCGCACTTTGCATACGGTCCTTTTCTTCTCAGATCGCGGAAAGGTGTATTCTGAAAAAGCCTACCAGATCCCGGACGCCAGCCGTGCCGATAAAGGTATTCCCATCGTGAACGTTCTTTCAATGGATGCCGGCGAACGCATTACAGCAGCCGTGGCTGTACCCGATCTGAAAATTGAAGGATATTGCACCCTGAGCACCATGAAAGGGGTCATCAAACGGGTGGCACTTTCCGATTTTGCGAGTGTCCGTCCTTCCGGTTTGATCGCCATGAACTTGGCCAAGGACGATGAACTATGGTGGGTGAGGCTTACCTCAGGGAAAGATGATGTTATTTTCGTCACATCGATGGGGAAGGCATTGCGCATTCACGAAAATTCCGTCCGCAGTGTAAGTCGTCAGGCAGGTGGTGTATCCGGTATCAAGTTGAAAGCTGGCGATAAGTTGGCTGCCATGGAAGTGGTTGAACCGGGTGCCGATCTTTTCGTCGCCACGGAAAAAGGGTTTGGCAAGCGCACTTCCCTGGACGAATTCGCCGTCAAAGGTCGTTCCGGTCAGGGTATGACTGCCATGGATGACAAATACTTCTCCAAAACGGGCAAAGTCTCCGCTGCCCGCGTGGTGAAAGCTGAGGATGAAGTAACCATGATTTCAGCCAACGGGGTCGTTCTGCGCTTGAAGGCAAGTGCCATTTCGAAGAGCGGCAGGGCAGCTCGAGGTACTCACATTATGGATATCGGGGATGAAGATACTCTGGCTTCCATCGCCCGTATTTCCGCAGAATTGAGCAAGGTCGAGGAAGCACCTGAAAACCCGAAGGATTCTTAATCCGTAAATCTCCCAAACAGAATAAAAAACGCCCTGGAGCAAGATTCCCAGGGCGTTTGATTATCAACGGAATCAGTTCTAGGGAAAGTACAATTTCCCAAAGACTACCAGGCAAAGAGAACCCAATACACATATGGAAACGAGCAGAAGCAGGGCAATGATGAAACGCTGCTTGGCGGTCATCCCCAGGAATTTTTTGTCATCCCCGGTTTGAGGTCGCTGCTTCTCCGGTTGGGGGGCATTCTCCTGTTGCGATGGTTCGGAAGCAGATCTTCTGAAATCATCCAGCATGGCTTATTCCTCCTTCCCTTCTACAATGGATCACTCGATGGGACGCAGTTGAACGTCACCCATTTCCACACCAATGGTTGTACCATTTTCCTTTTGAATTTGCAAATTCCCTTCTGCGTTAATTCCCTTCAAAACTCCTTCGATTTTTTCCCCAACGAGAGTCACCTGTACGAGTTTTCCGGTAAATGCCAGGTGCTCGTTCCAGTATGTGAGGAATTCTGTCGTTCCCAAACGTTCCCGCCAAAGGATAAGCTGTTTTACAATCTCGGTCAGTGCCAGGGTTCGATCTACCGGATGGCTTATTTCGGTTTCCAATGTTGTAGCCGGAAAATTCAATTGATCGGGGCTGGGTATCGAACCCTTGCCAACATTGATCCCGATTCCCAGGACAACTGTAGGGGTTCCATCCCAATTGGCTTCGGCTAGAATTCCACAAACCTTTTTTTCATGAACGAGGACGTCGTTCGGCCATTTGATCAGGGCTGGTAGATGGAACGCCTGGATCAAGGTTTCGCAAACGGCGATTCCACCCAGCGCTGAAAAAAAGGGAATATGCTCGTTGGGCTTC
>JBGQAS010000310.1:0-3141 GCA_041494435.1 Anaerolineaceae bacterium
GAGCAATCCCAAGCGAATTAGGCTATAGACCATGTTGCCGGTAAGACAGGGGATGATGGCATCGGCTTCTCCACCGGATCCGGGATTGCCATGAAAGGCAAATCCCCCGCTTTCGCGATGCTGCGACCACGTGAGCAAAAATTCGCAGGCAGCCTTGATGCGCGAATCTTCGCCGGAAGCGCCCATTTCCGCCAGTAAGATCACCGTCCAAACGGTGCCCTTGTACTTGGTGTAAACATAGAAATTCTCGGGTTCGCACCAGAAACCACCCGGCTTCTGTTTGGAAAGGATTTTTTCAATCAAGATTGAGTTGGTTTCCATCGTTACATCCTGACCCATATTGAAACAGGCAGCCTTGCGACCGCCTGTTATTATTTTAATCTTCCCGCTCGCGCAAATGGGGGAAAAGGATGACTTCGCGAATGGAGCGATGCCCGGTGAGAAGCATGGTCAACCGATCCACACCCATTCCAAAACCACCACTGGGTGGCATGCCGTACGCCATGGCTCGCAGGTAATCCTCATCCAAGGGCTGGCGCTCTTCGTCATCACTGGCATAAGCTCGACCTAGTTCCAGGAAACGTTTCTCCTGTTCCATGGGATCATTCAGCTCGGTGAAAGCGTTGCACAATTCCATGCCGCCGATGAACCCTTCGAAACGTTCAACAATGCTGGGATCTTCGGGTTTATTTTTGGCCAGTGGAGAAATATCGCGGGGATAATCATATAGGAAAGTGGGCTGGATGAAATTTGGTTCGAGGAAATCCCCGATCATACCATCGATCAATTTCCCACGCGTGGAACCGGGTTTGAATTTCAAACCTTTTTTCTGCATTTCATCAGCAAGATCTTCATCGTCCAGATGTTTTGCAATGTCGATCCCTGTTTTTTCGAGGATCCCCTCCCTTAACCCCACCCTTTTCCATGGAGGAGTCAAGTCGATATCGGCTCCGTTGAACTGGATCTTGCGGGTGCCCAGTACCTGGTCTGCGACAAAGGCAATCATCTCCTCGGTCTCGGTCATGATGACAGTGTAATCGGCATAGGCTTGATAGAATTCCAACTGAGTGAATTCAGGATTATGTTTGTAGGAAACACCCTCGTTGCGGAAATCCCGCCCGATCTCATAGACACGATCCAGTCCACCGACCAATAAACGTTTTAGATACAGTTCGAATGAGATGCGCAGGAAGAGTTCCTGCTTGAGCTGGTTATGGTGGGTGATAAATGGTTTAGCTGCGGCACCGCCGTAAATGGGCTGCAAGATGGGGGTTTCCACTTCGATGAATCCGCGATCATCCAGAAACTTGCGCAAGGCGGTAACGATGTCCGCACGCTGCTTGAATACTTTTCGGACTTCTGGATTCACTGCCAGGTCAGCGTAGCGCTGGCGGAACCGAGTTTCGGGATCAGCCAGGGTGGCGTGCCGGACAACTTCGCCATCCACGACCTCGTCCTTGGCAGCCGGCAATGGAGTGATGGCCTTGGCAAGGATTTTGAATGAAGAAACCTGGACCGTAATTTCACCCGTACGGGTGCGCATCAGGGTACCACGCGCCTGGATGAAATCGCCGATATCAAATTGCTCAGTGAACTGTTTCATTGCTTCTTCCCCGAGTTCATTCACCCGGAGAAAGAGCTGCAATCTGCCACTACCATCTTCAATGTGGGCGAAGGTCAATTTACCCATGGGACGGATGGCGCGAAGGCGACCTGCGACCGTGACCTCGACCGGCTTGCCTTCTTTTTCCGCAGCTTCAAATTCCTTTATGGCAGCCGCGGTGGTATGGGTCACCTGGTTACGGGTGGGATAAGGTTCCATCCCGGAGGCACGGAGTTGCTCGGCTTTTTGCAGCCGGATTTTTTCGAGGTCAGAAAGGTCCATAGATTTATCTCACATTCAGGATTTGTTTTTCCATGCTAGTATATCAGCCTTCCAGCAGCCAGAAACAAAAATCCCCACCCTGGCGTTCGGGTGGGGATGGATTTAACGAAGAGTTACTTTACTTTCACAATCTGCACGATGAACTTCCCGGCAGGTGCATCCACTTCCACCCGGTCGCCAGCCTTATGTCCCAGCACGGCCTTACCGAGGGGTGATTCATTGGAGATGCGGCCTTCCTTGGGATCTGCTTCGGCAGCACCGACAATCTCATATTCTTCGGGCTTGCTGCCCTCTTCTTTGACCGATACGGTCGAGCCCACCTGGACCAATTCAGCCTTGGGCGCTTCTTCGATCACACGCGCTGAAGCCAGGAGGATCTCCAATTCCTTGATCCTTCCTTCAATGAAAGCCTGTTCATTCTTGGCAGCTTCGTATTCGGCGTTCTCGATCAATTCGCCGCCTTCCATGGCTTCGCGCAGGCGATTGGCAATCTCCTGCCTTTTGGTTGTGCGCAGGTTTTCCAACTCGTCCTGAAGCTTTTGAAATCCTTCACGGGTCAGGAATGTCGGTGGCATAAAATCCGTCCTTCTAAAAATATTCCGCCCAATTTTGCAGCTTTCGTGAACCAGGGGTGGAAACAAAAACCACTCCAAGCGGGGCGGTTTATCTTCATTATTGGCTTTAAGGGCGCTTTGAATTGGAAATATCATATCATAAATCAAAGTCGATTGCAAGCATCAAGGATTTTGAGAAAGATGTAAACACCTTTGATTGACATACATTATCCCATCCTTATAATGATAAGTGAAAGAGAGAGATAGATGACACCTACCAAAAAACCAACCCCAACGCCTGAAACGACACATGAAAATCAACCCGTAGAACCTGCGCTTGCTGCTGATTCCATTTCACAAGTGGCAGGACGGGGAGCTGGTCAATCAGAACCGCAACAATATGTTGCGCCCACTCCTCCCCTCATCCCCACCCAACCATCCGTCGTGCCCACAGTGACTACATTCCTGCCTGCTGACCTGGCGTGGATGTACGACCCTCATCTTAACGATAATATGCCTCCCGTCGAAGATACGACGATCACGTTGTTGAGAACTACAACGTACCAAATGCCAGGAACTTGCCCAGTGTGCAACGAACCACGAAATAATGGAAAGGGAAAAATCCACACCACCAATTCTTATAAGAGTGGAAACATGAAATACACCCTCAGCCTAGATTTTCCCCTTTGCCAGAAATGCAGC
>JBGQAS010000400.1:0-2469 GCA_041494435.1 Anaerolineaceae bacterium
CACGGTCAGGTGGGGGAACAAGTTGAACTGCTGGAACACCATCCCCACTTCGGTACGGACTGCATTGATATTCTTTGTATTATCCAGCGGGATGCCATCGACCACAATTCTGCCACTATCAAATTCTTCCAGGCGGTTGATGCAGCGCAACAGGGTAGATTTGCCCGAGCCGGAAGGGCCGATGATCACCACCACTTCACCTTTTGCCACCTGCAGGCTCACGCCACAAAGGGCAGCCACCTGACCAAAATGCTTGTGGATATTTTCGATCTGGATGATGGGCTCAGCTAAGACGGTGTTATTTATTTTATTTGCCATGTTATTTATCCGTCCGCGAAATTTTTTCGGTAAAGCTTACAGCCCGAGCGCTGAGGAGAGTCATCACCAGGTACACCAAAGCAACCATGCTCCATACAGGAATTGTTTTGAAATATGTAGCATTGAACTCGCGACCGCGGCGGGTGAGGTCGGCAACTGCTACTACACTCACAAGCGAGGTGTCTTTTAGCAAAGTGATGAATTCATTGCCTATGGCAGGCAGGATCACGCGGAAGGCTTGTGGCAAAATGATATACCACATCGACTGGAAAGAACTCATCCCCAGGCTGCGGGCGGCTTCCATCTGCCCCTTGGTGATGGATTGGATACCAGCGCGCACCACCTCGGACATATAGGCTCCATAACACACCACGAGCCCAATGATTGCCATGAGAATCGGGTTGGTCTGGTAACCTGCTAGCGAAGTTCCAATCGATGCGATGACTGGTTGATTTACCAGAGCAAGAGCTCTGCCCAGTTCCCTGATGATGGCGGGCATGGCGAAGTACCAGTACAACAACTGAACCATCACCGGGATGCCGCGGATGACTTCCACGTAGATGGTTGTGATCCCACGGAACAACCAATTCTTCGAGGTTCGTCCCAAACCTCCAATTAACCCTACGATTATTACAAAAACAAAGGAGACTACTGTGATAAAAATGGTTACCCACACCCCATCAGACATGAACCTAAGCATGTTTCCGTACAGATCGGGTTGAGTCAATACCAGGAAGACGATCAGGCCGATCACTGCGACCAGCATGAACCAGCCGGATTCAACTTTTCGGGCGGGGTTCGTGTAAATTTTTTGGGGAGTTTCAATTGAACTTTCGGACATTTTACCTCGATAAAAAAATGCCTGCGAGAAATTTGGTTCTCGCAGGCAAGGTGAATATCAGGTTAGGGCGTTGCAGCAAGCCATTTCTGGACGAGAGTATTCATGGTCCCGTCGTCGATGACTTTCGTGATACCGTCGTTGAGCTTGGTCACCAGGTCAGTTTCTGTTTTGCAGACTGCGATGGCATAGGATTCGTCGGTGAAGACCGTGCCAACCGTGGTCAATTTATCCGGGTTCTTGGCGATGAACTGCAATGCGGTGATGTAATCAGCGATAACAGCATCCACCTGCCCGTTCTCAAGACCAAGGAATGCCAGGTCGTAGGAATCATAGGGTATGTAGTTGACGTTGGGGATTTTCTTGGCTTCAATTTCACCCGTAGTGCCCAATTGAGCAGACACTTTCAAACCTGCCAGGTCATCCTTGCTCTTAATTGCGGTGTTGGACTTATTCACGACCACAATTTGCCCTGCGTTCACGTAGGGGTTCGAGAAGAGCATGGAAGCTTCCCGGTCTGGAGTGATGGATATCCCGGCAATTGCAGCGTCATACTCGCAAGTACCAACACCAGCAAGCATCGCATCAAAGGATGTATTGATAATTTCAATATTGAGGTTCTCCTTTTTAGCAATCGCGTTGATCAGATCGATATCAAACCCAACCAATTCGCCCGTGGTGGTATCCACAGTTTCAAAGGGCGGGAAAAGCGCTTCCGTAGCTACTTTTATAGTTGCAGCTTTGGGTGCGCAACCAGCGAGGATCAACCCAAAAACGACCAGGCTGATCAAACCAAGATAGGTGAATCTTTTCACTTCTTCCTCCTGTTTAGATTGTGTTTCTAGATTTTTGTTTCCAACGTAAATGAAGCCTTCGTCCCTAAATTATAGCACTTTGGAAAAGTCAAGAAGAAAGATGAAATTATGTGAAAAGCTGTACTCCAGCAGAAATGATGTTAATATCAAGATATGTACAATATTATTACTCTGGAAATGCATTTGCATTCCGTGGGTTCGAAAGATAGTTTAATGCAACCCGGGAAGATCATTGAGGTCGCCAACAAGAAAAAGATTGATAAATGGTTTGTTACCGATCACAACGAAACCTGGGTTGCGAGACAGATGCAAGAGAAATATCCAGGTCGGGTGTTGGTCGGGGAAGAAATTCTCACAACAAAGGGGGAACTGATTGCCTATTTTGTTACAAAAAAAGTTCCAGGGGGTTTGGAACCAGCGGAAGCCATTAGGTTGTTGAAAAACCAGGGAGCCTTCATCAGCGTTCCACATCCCTATGACCGTCAACGCAACGGATGG
>JBGQAS010000401.1:0-2452 GCA_041494435.1 Anaerolineaceae bacterium
GACAGTTCCGGCAACTCCATATTCTGCATCATCTGGATGAGGAGTAACCACCATCACCTGAGCTAGCTTCGTTTTCATGAGTCGATCTCCTTTGTGTAAAATTCTAGAAATTGTATAATATCAAAACGATTGTTACAATTACTTTCGGATATTTCAGTCGAAAATGAGGAATCCCACTTATACCATTCGAAATTATCATTCTAAGGATTTTGAGAAATTAGTCCAACTGGTGACTGAAGTTCAGGAATTAGGGCGACCCTGCTCCTCAATTTCCCTGTTAGACTTATTTGAAAGCCTGAGTCAATCCGACCCTTCTTCCAAGGATAACCTGTTTATCGCGGAGAGGTCAGGAGAAATTGCTGGCTATGCAGAGGTGAAGCCGGAGTTAAACATCGGACGGGCTGTTTTGAGGTGGCTGGTCCATCCTCGCCATCGCAGAGGAGAGTTAACCGTAAGGCTCGTCGAACGCGCTGTCGACCTTACGAGAGAGTTGGGTATCATGACCCTCCATACAAACATCTCTCAAGATAGCTTCACGGCTAAACGGTTTCTCATCCGTATGGGTTTTACATTCGTCCGCCGGTTTCTCGAACTTAGGTTGGATCTTGCCGAGATGGTTTTTCCCGAAATCAGTAAGATTGCCCCTCGATGTCGCTCCTTACAGCCCAGAGAAGAAGGAAGACTGACGCAACTTCAAAACCGTTCCTTCGCTGGCACTTGGGGGTTCAATCCCAACACGATCGAAGAGATCATCTACCGAATCAGTCTTCCCAACTCCTCTCCGGACGACATTTTTTTGATCTTCGATTCAGATAAACCCGTTGGTTATTGTTGGACGAGGATTGAGTTTTGGGAGAAGAAAGCCCCGGGCGAAGGGACTGGCCGCATCTATATGTTGGGCGTGGATCCAGATTACCAGGGGAGAGGATTGGGCAGGCAACTTCTGCTTGTCGGGCTCTCCTATTTGAAGAGCAAGAATCTTCGAGTTGCTGTGTTGACGGTGGACAGCGAGAATAAAGCAGCCCGCGTTCTTTACAAGTCGGTGGGATTTGAGCTCTGGAAAAGCAGCCTGTGGTACGAAAAGAGACTGGATTGAGCCTGTACGGCTTGTCTGTTGATGAGTCTTGTCAAACCTGGAACTCTTCTGCTCCTTTGCATGCCTTAGCAGAGAAATCCCATAGAACGCTGCGGTATTCTTCAAGGATGGCTTCGGAGATCTTTGGCCAGCTGTACTTGGCTACGGATGCCCGGACCGAGTGACCAAAATCTGGTTTCCCATTTGGCGTTGAAAGTAGCCGTGATATCTTATCCGCAAGACTACCGGGGTCATTGTCTGTCACGACATATCCTGTCTCACCATACCGGATGACACTTTCCGCACATCCAACCTTCGTGGCTACGACGGGTGTCCCGCAGGCGAGGGATTCCAAAACCACCAGCCCAAAGCTTTCATAATAAGATGGGACCACACACAAATCGGCAGCACTGTAAAAGAAGGGTAACGTTTCCTGCTTTACCGAGCCGAGAAAAATGACTGACTCGTCGATCCTTAAGGTCCGTGAAAGGTTCTTTAACCTTTGCATTTCTGCCTGGCTATGATCGTCGCCGCCGATCACAACAAGCTTGATTCTCTGCTTCCCTTCCAAATGGGCCATGGCCTTTAACATGTTGTCTATGCCCTTGAGTGGAATAATCCTTCCTACAAAGACGATGATGCTTTCGCCATTCAAACCAAGATGGCATCGTGCAGTTTCTCTCTGGATGGGTCGAAACAGATCCAAATTCACACCGCAGGGAATAATGCTGATCGCCTCAGGGGCGGCATCGTAATAGGTGATGAGATCCTCTTTCCCTTTCTCCGTAGAAGCAATAATGCGGTGGCAATCCTTGACCAGCTTCCTTTCGGCGTTGATACGAAGCTCGGGTTCACCCTCACCGATACCGACTGCGTTCTTGACCGCCCCCAGGGTATGGAACCCGATAAGATGCGGGATGTCCCACAACTCCTGCAGTCGTTCCCCAACCAAGCCCGAAAGCCAATAATGGCTATGTATCAGATCATACCGAAGCCCATTCTCTTTCCTGAAATTTTCGAGGTTGCGGGTGAAATCGGCGAGATGAGAATAGAGTTCCAACTTGTGCGTTTCTTCCTCTCCTGCCCTGAAATGGATCAGTCGTGCATTCTCCCCTAATTCTACCACCTGATCGTGTATGGGCTCATGGATGCGTGTATACACATCGACGAGGTGGCCCCGTCTTCCGAGTTCACGGCCAAGCTCCCGGATATAGACGCTCATCCCTCCTGTATTTTCCCCCCCCACCTTACCCAAGGGACAACTGTGAATGCTCAGCATCGCAATCTTCAATTCACTACTCCCAATCGAACCCCACTTTTGCCGGTCCGACATCTTGTCCTGCAGTCCAGTTTCCGCTCATTTAAAAGATATCTCGC
>JBGQAS010000245.1:0-4024 GCA_041494435.1 Anaerolineaceae bacterium
GATGAACCGGGGAAGAAGAGATAACACGCGTGACAAATTAAAAGAATACAGACACGTACTCCACACAGGAGTGGGCCTGCACTAAGTGCCAAATTTATTGATCAGAAGGTTTAGGGCTTCCCGGCTGGGATATTAAATTACGCCGGTGCTGGGGTTCTTCTTGTCATGTTTCAATTTTCGTTTTTCTTTTATAGTCAGCTTCGCTTTTTTCTTTTGCTCTTTTTTGCCCTTATCGCTTTTTCCACTGTCAGCCATCTCTACCTCTCCAAGGTAATTTATTCTTCAAGCACAAAGGTTACTTCCATATGTACCCGGTATTCGGCGATCTCACCTTTCTCACCTCATTATTGGCAGGGTAGAAAACGTGAAGACGGGTAGTTGTGAAATTATTCTATCTGAAATTCATTATACACAGGATAAACGAAAATCTTTATTACTGAAAGTAGATCGGGTTACTTATCAACGCCGGCAATAATGGCAACCCGGGCAGGAACGCACGTAATATCTCAACTCTCGCAAACCCGAGAGCATCCATCGTGAACGTCCCTTCCCAATTGCCGGGAGTGGACGCTTTCACCAGCGGTTTGCTCCCTTGAGTGGTGACCACCTGTACCACGTCCCCGGGGACTAATCCCGTTAAGGCAATTTTCATTTCTTTTACCTTAGCGAAGGGTACGCTATCCCCAAGCATGGCATCCCCGGCAGTGCATTCCAGGGCGGGACCGTTTGGGGCATAGATGACATAGGCATGCCCAAGCTTAACCGCGGCGAGGATATCCGACGGGCTTGCAGACATGGCAAATACGCAGATCGTCGGACCGCCGGGATACAGGAAGAGCGAATCGCGATGGAAATCGCTGCCAGCGCTGATGGGGATCTTCATCCCCTGTGCCAGCAGGCTCTGCCACAAACCCACCGCGCGCAAATTGGATTCGCGCATCGGCCCGTTCCAGATCTCGATGCAGTCGAAGGGGACGGACTTCAGGTCGATTGTGAAGGGGCAGATCTCCTCGAAGGGATGGTTGATCGTGATCAGAGCGCCGCGTTCCCGCGCGGACTTGTAGTGAGCGATTATTCCTTCCACGTCGTTGGTCATGAAGGTTTCATCGTAGGGTTGTTCACAGCCGATGAAGTTGGCGTGCGCCTTGAAAAGGGTGTATTCGACTCCGGGGATGACCGTCATGCCGGGCAGGTGGGGCAGGGCATCCGCGGTGACCATTTGATTGTGGTCGGTGATCGCCAGGAAATCGAGCCCATGACGCAGGGCACGCTGAGCAAGTTCTTCCGCGGTCAGCACCCCATCGGATGCCAGGGTGTGCGTGTGCAAATCTCCCTTCAGCAGGCGCAAGTGTTTGGGCGTAAAGGAGAGGTGATAGGCGACGTTCACCCCTTGTGTCGCCACATGGTAGGCACCGACGATGATCTTCCACTCGCCCGGTGTGAGTGGCCAGGGATGATAACCGGGGGTGGAGCCGGTCTCGCTGACGGTGATCTCGCGCTTGTCCGAACCCGATACGCCCACCTGTTTTCCGGTGGGGTCGATCAATCCCAGGTCGATGACATTGACTTCCGGCGTGGAAGTGAACTTTCCATTTTCCACCGCAACGGGGATATGGGGACGACGCTCGTATTCATATGAAAGCGTGAACGATTCAACATTTGCCGGCATGGTGAAAGGCACGGTAAGGTATAAACCTTCCTTGTCTTTACCGACGAAATAGGGGATGGTTTGTGGGTTCATTTTGAAGTCTTCTTTTCCTTAAGTAAAATCAATTCTTTCCGCATGATAAGTAAATCACCTTCTCGGCGGATTGGCAATGCAAAATCAAACTGATCGATCCGGGTAGCCAGGTCCAGGTCGTGTGGCGGGAAAACCTGATTATTCGCATCCTCGTAGTGATGACCTGATTTTGATGCTCTTACCCTTTGAATAACAAGTGGGATATCCGGTTCACGCTCGTTTAAAAGCTCTTCCAATAAATCCCCACAAGCTAAATCCTCATCTCCCCACCCATCGTCGAATACCCCAGAAGCGACAATTACAACTTCCGCAGGCGATTTTCTCGAGATCCAATTCATCGTCGCGGTCACATTGCAAAGGCTGACAGCTCCCAGGAGTGATGAATCTTTCCAACGAAGAACGCTTTGTGAACCTGCCGTTGTACGCAGGATGAGCTGTTTTCCGCTGAGATCCATCGTTTCGATGCTGGATGGAGAGTTGGGCAAATCAAATTCAGGAATTGGAATTCCATTGACCTCACCCATCAGGAGTGCCTTGGGAAACTGTTTTCGTAACGAAAAAGCTTCCTCGATGGTCCCGCAGATCAAAATAGAATCTGCCCCAGCTTGGAAAGCATAACAGGCAGTGGTGAATGCGCGTAGCACGTCGATGATGACAGCCATTTCGACGGAGCGGGGAGATGTATTTGGGGCTGCTCGAATAATTCTCATCATTAAGGAATTAAGGGCATCGAAGCTGATCTGGAAACATGTTTGCCGGCATGGTGAAGGGCACGGTAAGGTATAAAAGTTCCTTGTCTTTGCCGACGAAATAGGGGATGGTCAATGGGTTTTCGATAGCGTTGCTCCTTACTTGGATTTATCAGGTGCTTGCTCTAAGATTCCAATATTGATATAACGAAACAACCCACCTATTCGGGTTGGCGTTACACCGAAGATGTTATCTCTAGGGGTGTGGCAATATTGGAGCAGAGTCCAAACAATATTACCATTTCGTCGTTAATGGTCCCAATATACCTTCCAGGAACCAACGGACCTGGGCATCCCAGAAGAACCAGTCGTGCCCGCCTTCTTCCTCGCGGTACTGCGAGTTTACCCCTAAGCTTTGGCAGGCTTTGTGAAAACCGATGCTGAGCGGGTACAGGTCGTCCTGCCGACCGCAGGCGATGAACAACCTGGGGAGATTAGTCGGGTGGGCTGCACCGCGCTTCAGCCAGACTGCGGGATCGTGCTCACTGCCGCCAAGTTTCGTCAAGTCGCCAAAAAGCTGGGTGAATTCCGCGTGGTGCGGGTCATTCGGGTCATGCTGCTCCCCGCCGAAAATATCCATGGAAAGAACGCCGGAAAAGGACGCGGCGGAAGAATACATTTCAGGGTGTAGCAGCGCAGCTTTGAAAGCGCCGTACCCGCCCATCGAAAGACCGGCGATGAGCGTGTCTTCCCGTTTGGAAGCCAGCCCGATAACGTCCTTCAAGTAACGGGGTAGTTCATCCACCAGGTAATCAAAGTAGTTTTGCCCGTTGAGCTGGTTGATATAAAAGCTGCGCCCCACCGACGGCATTACCACCACCAGCCCGTAGGCTCTGGCGAGGGTCTCGATAGATGTATAACGCTGCCAGGCGCTGCCGTCGTCGCTCAGTCCGTGCAAAAGGTACAGCACCTTGCGTTTTGCAACCGGCACATCCCCCATCTTTCCGGGGTCGGGAAGGATGATATACAGCGGCAGGTTCACTTTCACGGTCTCGGGTACGTGGTCCAAACGGATGAGTGCCATTGTTTTTCTCCAACTGTGTTAATCCGCAACAGGTTCCAATGCAGCTTCGGACTTGTTTTCGAACTTGATCAGCCGGGAGAAGCTGATGGCATAGTTGAATGCCTTGCCGTGTTCTTGAGCCATGTTGATCCTCCTCTGAGAGAATATGGAATTGTTTTATGGATTTGAGTTTAGGGGTATTTCTAAACAATATTATATACACAGATAGAAATGATCTTCCTTAAAATGTAGCTCATTTGAGGAAGGCTGGTTTCGTTCTGTTTTTAAGGTTTTTATTCCCAGCGGAATGTTTTCACCGATACGATGATCCCCACGAGGAGCATCCCCACTAGCACACCTACATCCAGCAGGTGATTTCCCCATGGCTGGCCAGCCCACAGGCCGCGGAGCAGGTTGACCACGTAGGTCAGGGGCATGAAAGCCGAGATCTTCTGGATCGCTTTGGGCAGTAGTTCGACCGAGAAAAAAGCACCGGAGAGGAAAAGCATTGGGTAAAGCAGAACCATCGCA
>JBGQAS010000211.1:0-4399 GCA_041494435.1 Anaerolineaceae bacterium
CAAATCCTGGGTGGCTCGAACATGGCTGATGACATGGTTGCTGTTCAATGTCCGTAACGAAACCCGGGTATAGACTGGTTCCGAATGCTGGATTTTGGCTGCCCATTCCATGAACGGCGCAAACGGATAAGCGGCAAGACGGGGAAAAACGATCCGGGTGGTGCGTTTGCAACCCAGGTCGCAAAGCATTTGAGCCATTTCTTTGATGGAATGCCAGTGACCGGATAGGATGTAGCTCCGACCGCAGGTAGATTTTCTAGCAGCAAGGATGGTAGCGGAGACCACATCCCGTACGTCCACCCAGTCGAAGCCTCCCGTTACCAAAAAGGGCATATGACCGCTCGCCAGCTTAATGATGGCTTGTCCAAGCAGTGACGGTTTGAAATCATACGGACCCACGATGGCAGTCGGGCGGACGAGGATGGCATCCAGCCCGCGCTGGATCCCCGACTGTACCTCCATCTCCGCGGCAGCTTTTGACCGGGCATACGGCGGAGCCTCATTGGAAATAACCAGTGGGCTGTCGTCTGTAACCGGGACATTCCGTGGTTTCTGTTGTAGTGCTTCGATGGAACTGAAATGGATCAGTCGATTGACTTTGTTTTTCAGGCAAGCGTCCACGACATTGCGGGTTCCCAGGGTGTTGACCTGTTCCGCTTGCGTCCAATCGCTCCCGCTGACGGTGATGAGCCCTGCCAGATGGAAAACCAGGTCCGCATGGCTGAAAGCATGGCTCAGGGAATCCGGGTCACGCAGGTCGGCTTTGACCTGTTCCACCTTCAACCCCTGGAAGGCTGCCGATTCGCGGTGAACAACCACCCTCACCCGCTGATGGGCATCCAACAAAGCCCTCACCAGGTTTGCACCTACCAATCCCGAAGCACCGGTTACAACAATCATGACAATATATCGAACACGCAAACAATCCAATAGTTCCCAGATTACCTGATAAACCGTGATTTATCCCATCTTTTTCGAGCTGAATTTCCCTTGATCCACCACAAGGTTATCCAGGAACTTCAAAAATGACTTATATTTAGAATTAACAAATTGCCTTGGATAAACGTTGTTAATGGTGAAAGGAGCTCAGGATTATATCCAACCCAAAAAACGAAATGCCCTCTGAAACAAGCACACCAGACCCCACATTCCTGGAAGAACTCCACGACTTGTTTCGCAGCCCGCTTCTGGCTTACGCGAACATGCTTGTCCGGGATTCCTTCCAGGCGGAAGACCTGGTGCAGGAAACTTTTCTACGGGCACTCAAGCATCAGGCTGAATTCACTGGGTTTGGTTTGTTCCAAAAAAGGGCATGGCTGTACCGGGTGCTGAAAAATCTTTTTGTCGATGATCTGCGACGTAATTCCCGGGAGATCAAATATGTCGAACAGAAAGGCCGTGAAAGCGCAGCCCAGGGTTCACGCCCCATAGGAGCAGGGTTTTCCGAATGGTTGGAAGGGATGCCGGAGAAAGACCAGGAATTGCTCAACGATCATTTTGTCTTGCGGATGACTAGCGATGAGATCGGAGCTGAACTGCATATCCCGGCTGCCACGGTAAGAGCCAGGCTTCACCTGGCAATCAAAAAACTTCGAAAACAACAGGAAGGCAATTTGGATAGGTGAAAAATGGAAAAAGAAAAGAAGATTAGAACGGATTTTATTAACGTCAATATCCTGGATATCCGCAACACTCCCCAGGAAGACATGGGGACGATCCACATGGTAAACGTGGACACCATCCTTTATTCCAAGGAAACGGACGATCTCGTGCACGGGAGCCGGAAGATTGAGGCGATCAACGTGGGCAAATTCGTGGAGGCATCCCCAAGAGCGAAGCTTTTGATGGGTACGGCGAATATCGACATGGAATATTTGAAATTTGAAAAAGATCCCCTGGAATTGCTCTCCTTTGGGACAACCATCTTGGCCTCGGATGTGACTGCGGAAGTGTTGGAGAAAAAGGTTAAATCAATACATCTGGTGGAAGGTCTACTAGTGGCACCTCAAAACCTGGCGGAAAAAGTCCGTCAGAAAATCAGGGATGACAACGGAATGGTCATTTTTTACGATTCCCCCAATTACCAGGTTTCCACATCCCGCTTGGTGCTTGACGAGGAATACTTGAATGGTCTCGCCGATCAGACCCTGCTCATCGCCAAAGGATCCCTTCGATTGCCCCATGTTCTTCGTGATGGCTTGTTGAAGAAAAAAGTTCGCCGGATCTATGCTCTGGATGGCATCCTGTGCCATGAGGAGAACGCCGTTGAGCTGAGAAGTCTGCTAAGAGATGAGACCAAATCCATTAAAACTATTCCGGCTGGTTTCCAGTTAGTCGAAGAGCCCCTGACCATCAATAATTTCACCCTGGAAAATCTCAAGTCGAAGAAACTGTTTTGCCGGGAATGGGTGCTGATCGAATCTTCCGTTGATCCCAAATTGCTGAAACAGCACATGGAGAAACTGGTGTCCAATGAACAGATCTTCTGCCCCATCGAATGTAAAGATGCCATTTCGGATAAAGTGGATTGGAGTCGATCGGAGGTGATCTTCTATCAGGGTGATTTGTGGCTGATTGATGATGACCGGACTCTCCAATCTACGACCCTCGAATCAGTGAAGGGCAAAGTGACATTGGTCGTGGAGGGACAATTGAATCTTCCCAAAGGTCTCGATCCGGTATTATTTGGGAAGGTCGTGGACAAAGTCCACAACCTGGGTTCGATCCTCTGTGCTCCTGAACTGATGCAGGCATTGAAGGCAAAGTTGGGAATCTCTGAAGGTATGATCTCGGATACCCGGCATGAACATGCCGAGTATGAAGAAGTGGATGAAGGAACGACGTATAAGTCGTTTGTGAATGTTCCTTACGTAGCCTTGTAATAAAACATGGGCTTACGTTAAACCCGCCAGAGGCTACCTGGCGGGTTCTTTTGTTCACGGTAATATCAAAGAGGGTTGAGGATACTTATTTCTCTCCCAATGAGATGACTCCACCTGAACTGGAAGTTTCCACCTTGGTTGTCGGGCTACCATAATAATTGACGTTCCCCGAACTGGAGATATTCGCGATAAGCTGCTCGGTTACCCAAATAGTGGCATTTCCACTGCTGGAAATCTTACAATCCGTAATGCTGCTCTTTAGATCGGGAGCGGTATAGTTTCCTGAACTTGCAATGGTTATGGATTGCCGAACTACCTGTCCGGAACCGATATCAAGGTTTCCACTGCTGCTGATTTCCACTTCCAATGTTTCTGCTGTCAGTCCATCGAGGGTAATTTTGCCACTGCTTGAGTTACTTACGTGCATGTCGATACCCTGGAGAGCGGAAGCCAGGATATTTCCAGAACTCGAATTCCTGATTCCTTGGAGGCTTTTTATCGTCAGGATATAGCGCAAAGGCAGTATAGGTAAAAGATTCGCGCCTGGAGTTGTGCCTATCGTCAGCTCACCATTTGAAACCTTGCTTTCAATGTAAGGAAGAAGGTTGCTTTCCGCTTCCACCGTAAGGGATTCTATGTCACCAAGAAGAATGGTAAGGTCACCCGGCATCGCCAGATTCACAGATGTAACTCCAGCCACTTCGCGATTCTCTTTGGTTACATTTCCCTTTCCGGTGATCATCTGTGTCGAAGTACATGCACTTGCTAGGATGCTGAAAAGCACAATAACGATTGCAATCTTTGTTTTCATAAATCTCTCCTTTTTGAATACTCTGATCATATTTTATAAAAAATGCAGGAGACATGCAATCACCCCTGAAGATGAATTCAACCGGTGATTCATCCAAAATTCTAAGCGATTAAATTGGATATCCCGCTATAATCGAGAGATGCGAAAATTCACAAAGTGGGTTCCTTATTTATTATTATTGGTATTCCTTGGCCTGCTTGCTTTTTTCGCCTCAGTATATTTCAAACAATATCCGGTTCTGGATGCGCATAACCTGGACCTCTTCATTGCAGGTTTTGGTCCCTGGGCTTTGGTGGTCTTCTTTCTCGTTTACCTGATCTTTTCTCCGGTCCCTTTCACATCCACCATCCTGGCAGCCACTGGGGGATTGCTCTTTGGTGTAGTGAAGGGTGCGTCATTTTCCATCGTTGCAGGAACGATCACTTCCCTAGTCCCCTTCATGGTAGCACGGAAATTGGGACGCAGTTGGGTGGAAAAACGCCTGGAGAATTCCAAGGTGGCTGGCATCATCTGTAAATTCGATCGCGGCAATGGTTTTAACCTTGTGCTCTTTATGCGCCTGGTGGGGATATTGCCCTGGGAATTGCAAAACTATATTTCGGGTGTCACTCCCATTACCATCCCAAGTTACTTCCTGGCCACGGTGCTTGGCTGCACTCCCATGACTTTTTGCCTTGCATTCCTGGGTTTCGCTTTCCGGCATCCA
>JBGQAS010000217.1:0-4345 GCA_041494435.1 Anaerolineaceae bacterium
AGATTGGTGACTGTCCAACCTTTGATCAAATTGCTAAAGAAATTAAAGGCGAAGAACGCTGTGATAGCAGCCAAAATGACAAAGACCGCGAAGAGGACAATGGTCAGTTTGTCGGGTCTGTAGAAATGACGGGCATTGATTCTTGATGTTCTTTCCATAATTTCAACCTTCAGATATTTTTTTGCTCATTGAGCAAAAAGCAAGTTGCAAGAGTGATACCAAGATATTGCTAAAGGATAATTTTACTGGTTATTCAGGTTTCGGTGGGGGGATCGGAAGGTTAGATATGGGCGTGCCCTTCCATTTATCCCCTTCTTTAATCAGCATAACCGGAATATCTTCCACAATGGGATACTTCCGGTCACAATCCGTACAGATCAACCAGCTATCCCGATGCAGTTTCAATTTTCCTGATTTTTCCCTTACACAATTCGGACAACGGAGAATATCCAGAAGTTCTTTATTGATCATTTTCTCTCCAAATTCAATCCGGTAATTTTACCATCCAATTAAAGACGGTTTTTGGAAAACGGTGTTCCCCATGTGAGGATCGCAAAAATGGGAAAAACATGATCAGATTGAAAGATGTAATGTGGAACCTTTATGGGCAGGTAGTGGGAATCGGTTTTGTCCCAGGGCCATATTCACATACCGCTCCCCAAGGTTCGTATTGGGTATAGTAAGAATCCTCAAAATAGACCGAGCCATTTTTCATCACCGTACGATTGACGGTGATATCTGCGCCTTCTGCTTTCCACTCGACCTGCTTGATTTCATCCTTTTTCAATTCAGGGTTTTCACGAAATACATCAGCAGGTGCGGGGACAACGTCAGTCGGACCCGTGGTATGCCATTGCACACTTCGACCATCGTTGGTGGAATAAAATTTCCAGGTGATGGTTTGTCTGCTAAGACTGACATAGACTTCCATTAATAACCAGTAGGGAGAATCATTCTTAAATTTCAAATCCACCAGGGGGAAATAGACGGTGGCGTCCAAACCTGCAAAAGACGGATCCCTTCCATGAGCGGTCAACTCATAATAGCTCACCCGGTAGGCGTGGGCATGTCTTTCCAGGATGGGGAAGCCGGAAAAGAAAGCAGTCCGGAACAGAGTAGTGCTAACCTGGCACACTCCGCCTCCAACACCCTTGATGGTTTGATTCCCATAGATAATAAGGGCTTCTGTGTAACCGTTATCCAGGCTGATATCTCCCAGCGCATTCCCCATGGAGAATGTCTCGCCGGGTGCAACGAGCAAGCCGAGAAACTTCTCCCCGGCGGTTTTGATGTTTTGAGCACGTGGGGCGCCCGAGCCGGTGAAATATGAAACTTCCTCATGGATCAACTCGGTGATGCCGAGTTGCGCACCGGTCATTTGATTAGTAACCGGTGGATCGGTAAAATCGAAAGCAAGTTCTGCGGAATTCTGCCCAGTTGCAATGGCTAGTTCAACTGCCTGAACTGTCTTTTCTACATTCAAAGCACGGCCAATCACTGCGGGCGTTTTCAGATCCAATAGCTTGGTGGTGTCATTGAAAATAAAGCGTGGGTTTTGAGGGGATAAAGCTATGTTGGAAGAAAGGTTTGCCAGGTAAGCCCTCAGACCATTTTCATTTATCTTAATTTGAATGGTCAGTTTATCATCCTGGGCAACTTTTGTGAATTCGAGCATGCCCGCCAACATGGAAGGTTCAAATTGCCAGGGTCCGATTTGATCGGGCTGATTTGGGGGAAGAGTCAGTGAAAAAGGTTGGGATAGAAGCTGGTTTACCGTAGCAGCCTGGGCTGAAACATCCATGATGGATGGTGCCATATCCATGACTACCAGGTTGACCGTCCCGTCCTGTAATGTTTGGATCTGGTGGCCAATGGTAGCCAGGGTTGTATATAGATCCACCTGGCGACCCATCTGACCAGAATTGACCTGTACATCGGTACCATTTAATGTAATAGAAGCTTCAATGGGAGCGAAATCAATTGTGCTGGCGATATGACCAAGGTTCTGGAATGCCGTCCGTTCATCGTAAATGATGGCTATCGAAACATCCCTGCCATACCTCCAGGCTCCCAATTGCTCCGCCAGCATTGCAGGCAATGATCCTTCCCTGCCGACAAGGTAAGCCGCCTTGGCAGATGATTGCGGGTCCAGGAAGAATCCGAGTTGGTTCGGAGTTGCAGACCAGGACTGATCTCCATAATTAATGGTGATCTTTCCGGTTTCAGGGAAATGAACAGAATCTGAAATCTTTTGATTTGCAGCAGCAACGGTAAGTCCGCTTACATCGACCCCGGCGACTGAGACATGTGGAAAAATTCTTCCCAGGAAAAAGAGCTGGTAACCCAGTAAAAAGGCGACGATGATCCCAAAATACAAACCAGCGCTTGTGAGGACAACTCTCAAAACAAGACTAAAGGAACTGGCAGGTCGATCTGGAAAAGTTTGTTCAGACTGCATAATCCGGTTATTTTAGCACGATTGAAGCATTTCAAAATGATCGCCCCCGAGGATCATGGGTTTATTTCATAGATATGAGATATGAAGACTTACTATGCATTCCAAGGGAAGGGGAGAAAGGGTAAAAGTTGAACTTATCCAGCGAAAATCCAAGTAAAAAATAGGAATACCCTTGACATAGGGGAATGATGCACTTACAATGAGAGTTCGCTATTGGTAATCGAGGTCTCGCTGAAAAAGCAGATCGCTAACAACTGAATAGTGAGAGCCTGAAATCAGGGCTCCGAGGGACAGCCGAACGAGCCGATGTTAACCGGAACGTAGCAAAGAGGATGACATCGGATTTTCATCTGGATAGGCGAAAACTCTTGACAGGGACAAAGCCTATGGTAAAATCCTGCCCTCGGAAAGAAATACAGCACTTTAACAACTGAATAGTGATAGAAAGCGAGCCTTGTCATATTTTTTTATTCCAATCCGTAATTTTCACCGCAAGGTGATAAATTTTTGCGGAGAGTTTGATCCTGGCTCAGGATGAACGCTGGCGGCGTGCCTAATACATGCAAGTCGAACGGAGTTATTGTAGCAATACGATAACTTAGTGGCGAACGGGTGAGTAACGCGTTGGTGACCTGCCCCGAAGAGGGGGATAACAGTCCGAAAGGATTGCTAATACCCCATAATGTTTCTGGTTTTAGAATCTGGTAACGAAAGTCGCAAGACACTTTGGGAGGGACCTGCGTCCCATCAGCTAGTTGGTAAGGTAACGGCCTACCAAGGCGATGACGGGTAGGGGACCTGAGAGGGTGACCCCCCACAATGGCACTGAAACACGGGCCATACACCTACGGGTGGCAGCAGTAGGGAATATTGCTTAATGTGCGAAAGCGCGAAGCAGCAACGCCGCGTGTGTGATGAAGGCCTTCGGGTCGTAAAACACTTTTTTGAAGGATGAGGAAGGACAGTACTTCAAGAATAAGCCTCGGCTAACTACGTGCCAGCAGCCGCGGTAACACGTAGGAGGCGAGCGTTATCCGGATTTACTGGGCGTAAAGCGCGTGTAGGCGGTTCGGTAAGTTGGATGTGAAAGCTCCTGGCTTAACTGGGAGAGGTCGTTCAATACTACCGGACTTGAGAGTGGTAGAGGAAGGTGGAATTCCGCGTGTAGTGGTGAAATGCGTAGATATGCGGAGGAACACCAGTGGCGAAAGCGGCCTTCTGGCCCACTTCTGACGCTCAGACGCGAAAGCTAGGGGAGCAAACGGGATTAGAGACCCCGGTAGTCCTAGCTGTAAACGATGTGAACTTGGCGTTGGTGGGTTCAAATCCATCAGTGCCGTAGCTAACGCGATAAGTTCACCGCCTGGGGACTACGGCCGCAAGGTTAAAACTCAAAGGAATTGACGGGGCCCCGCACAAGCAGCGGAGCGTGTGGTTTAATTCGATGTTACACGAAGAACCTTACCAGGGTTTGACATGCAAGTAGTAGGAAAAGGAAACTGGACCGACCCTTCGGGGAGCTTGCACAGGTGCTGCATGGCTGTCGTCAGCTCGTGTCGTGAGATGTTCGGTTAAGTCCGCTAACGAGCGCAACCCTCGTCACGTGTTACATGTGTCACGTGGGACTGCCGGTCTTAAACCGGAGGAAGGTGAGGATGACGTCAAGTCAGCATGGCCTTTATATCTGGGGCTACACACACGCTACAATGGACGATACAATGGGTCGCTAAGCCGCGAGGTAGAGCCAATCCCTAAAGTCGTCCTCAGTTCAGATCACAGGCTGCAACCCGCCTGTGTGAAGTCGGAGTTGCTAGTAAACGCGCGTCAGCTATAGTGCGTTGAATGCGTTCCCGGGCCTTGTACACACCGCCCGTCACGTCATGGGAG
>JBGQAS010000438.1:0-2186 GCA_041494435.1 Anaerolineaceae bacterium
GGCAAGCCCTGGCATTCCTGTATGCCCGGCTGCATCATCCTCTGTTCCAACGTGTATGCTGATGAGAAGGGTGAGAGTATTGTCGCCCCCATCGAATACGAAACCATTGGGTTGATGGGTTCCAACCTGGGGATCGATGACTTGGATGTCATCGCCCGGCTTAACTGGCATTTGAACGACATCTGCGTGGATTCGATCGATATTGGCGCTGCGATTGGGGTTGCCGGCCGGGCCGGGAAATTCCGCTGGGGTGATGGCGACCAGGCGCTGGCATTGGTGGATGAGATCCGAAAGGGAACTCCTTTCGGGCGGATGCTCGGCAACGGCGCTGGTTTTACAGGCAAGACCCTGGGCATCAAGCAGGTGCCTGTTGTGAAAAATCAGGCCATGGCTTCCTACGATCCGCGTTCTATCAAGGGTACCGGGGTTACCTATGCCACCTCCCCCATGGGTGCAGATCACACCTGCGGGTTGACCTTCCGAAATAAGATGGATCACTTAAGCACAGTCGGCCAGGTGGAAGCTTCTCGAAAATCGCAGATCAACATGGCTGGGTATGATACGCTGGGCGCGTGCATCTTTGCGGGGTTCGGTTTTGGCGCCGCTCCCGAAACCATCCCGGGTTTGATCAAAGGCCGATATGGCTGGGAAGTACCCGCGGATTTTCTGCAAGTGCTGGGACGAGAAGTTTTGAAGGCGGAACGTGAATTTAATCGCAGGGCAGGCTTTACCGTTGAAGACGATCGCATCCCTGCCTGGATGACGGAGGAACCTCTACCTCCACATAATGCAGTCTTCAATGTTCCCCCCGTGGAACTCGATGGATTGTTCAATTGGTGATCAAACCGGCCAGCACTTGCCAGCCGATTCTTTTTATTTTTTTTTCTACACGATATTTATTCGATAACCAACCCCCGTTTCCGTTAGTAGATATTTTGGCTTGGTAGGCTCCGGTTCCAGTTTCCGGCGCAAATTACTGATATTCACTCGCAAGAGGTGAGACTCGTCCGAATAGGCATCCCCCCAAACTTCGCGCAACAACTGGCGCTGGGTTACCACTTTGCCATTTTGCCAAACCAGCACCCGGAGGATTTGAAATTCTGTCGGAGTAAGGGAAACGGTTTTTCCATCGAGAAAAACCAGGTGCCCTGCCAGGTCAACCTTCAACGATCCTGTTTGAAAAACAGAATAATCATCCACGGGAAAGGTGTGCCGCAGAGCCACCTTGATTCGAGCAATTAATTCGCCTATTCCAAATGGCTTGGTCAGATAATCATCCGCCCCGGCTTCAAGGGCGGCAATTTTCTCTTCCTCTTTTTCACGGACTGACAAAATGATGATCGGCGTGTTTGTCCATTCCCTGAGCCGACGGGTGACCTCCAGCCCATCCATATCCGGTAAACCAAGGTCAAGGATGATGAGATCCGGTTTACCCCTGGTCGCCTGTTCCAGGGCTTGGATTCCTGTCTCCGCCTCCTGGACTTCGTGACCGTGGGAAATCAACGAAGCTCGCAAGAAGCGCCTTATGGGGCGCTCGTCATCCACGATTAAAATCTTTACACTCTGTTCAACCACGGGTTTTCTCTTTGGATGTTCCTTGGTTCAGAGGAAGAGTAAAGGTCAGAATGGCTCCCCCTTTGGGATTGTTTTGAGCCCATATCCTGCCACCATGAGCTTCAACAAAACCTTTGCAAATGGACAGCCCCAATCCTGTTCCACTGATGTCTTCCTTTCGACGGACCCGATAGAACTTGTCAAAGATCTTTTCCAAGTCTTCCGGTGGAATACCCTCGCCAAGGTTGGAAACCGAAATGCTCACTTCTCCACCCGTGTAATACGCTCGGATCTCGATGGGTGAATCAGGTTTCGAGAATTTCACCGCGTTGTCCAGCAAGTTCACAAATACTTGCTCAATGAGGGATGCATCCATAGGGATGAGGGGCAATTCGGGTTCGATCTCCATGTTGATTTCCCGAGTCGAAAGCAAGGGAGCAAGTCGGTTCAACGCTGCTCCAATTACCTCTTGCAAGTCTTCGGGCTGCATACGGAGATTGAGAGAACCCGCTTCCAAACGGCTCATATCCAGCAGGTTGCCCACCAGACGATTTAATCGCGCTGATTCCTCCACCCCGGTTTCGATCAACTCGAGCCGGTTCTTCTTGTCAAAATGGACCGTCCCTTTTTTA
>JBGQAS010000114.1:0-6432 GCA_041494435.1 Anaerolineaceae bacterium
ATTCATGGGAGCAGACCTGACAGGTGGAAACTTGTCTCTGGATTTTATTTTCCAACCCTCTTTGATATTAATCGCCCTCATATTAGCTGCAATCGCCTGGACTGGAATTGTTGTCTTCATGGTTTTCGCAGGGAAAAATGGGTAAAAGTAACAAATGCACAGCCTGGATCATTGGTGGAGTGATCCTGCTTGCCATCCTCTGGAGGATGAGCTTTGTGATCTGGAATGTCATGCCATTCGATGCGGATGAAGCAATTGTTGGTTTAATGGCGAAACATATTCTGGCTGGCGAGCGACCCCTCTTTTTTTACGGCCAATACTACATGGGCAGCCTGGATGCCTATCTGGTGAGTTTGGGCTTTCTGCTACTTGGTCAAAAGGTCTGGGTCATCCGCCTGGTCCAGGCACTCCTGTTTGGTGCCACGTTATACCTGGTAATCCAAATTGGCAAGGAAGCCTTCGGGGATTATAAAGTTGGACTATTTGCTGCCCTCCTGTTGGCGATTCCCAATGTCAGCCTTTTGGTTTACTCCACCGCCTCTCTGGGGGGTTATGGAGAAACACTCTTGTTCAGCGCATTGATATTATTAATTTCATTTCATTTGAAAAAGAATCTGACCGCTGGAACGATCGAAATCAGCAAGATCATTAGGCTTTCCATATTCCTTGGTATTGCCAGTGGAGTTGCCTTTTGGGTCAATAGTTTGACAGCTGTTGTTTCTTTTCCCTGTGCGGTATTTGCGTTGTTTTATTTATTCCGGGCACCTGTGCTCGGTCTAAAAAGATGGGCTATTTTGTTGATCCTGGTAGTGGGTTTTGGTGTGGGACTGGCGCCCATTTGGATTTCGATAGTTCAGAACGGGTTCAGTACTATTGTAAAGGATTTGATGGTTCAAATGTACACCGTTGAAAGTGGCGAGGTTTTCCAAAGAATTCCCAACCACCTTTTTACATTTTTCTTTCTTGGTCTTCCGGCTTTGTTGGGTATCCGACCTCCCTGGAATGCACATTGGCTGGCCATTCCCATCCTCCCGTTCTTGATTGCATTTTTTTTGATCGTGCTTATCTGGTTTTTTAGAAAGGCTGTGAAGAAGCCTGAAACCAAAGGGGTCTATCTTCTGTTTTCCGGGATTGTTCTATTCTTTTTTATACTATTCCTATGTACTCCTTTTGGAGTTGATCCCTCAGGAAGGTATTTTCTCCCTTTGAATATCCTGGTCAGCCTGCTGATTGCCAACTACCTGGTTTCGGCACCTTTGAAGAGATGGATGCGTATTGCAGCTGTTTCCATAATCCTGGTTTTCAATGTATGGAGTACCCTTCAATGTGCGCTTCAGTCTCCGCCAGGATTAACGATTAACTTTGCCGCGACCAATCTTGTCGATCGTCGGTCGGATCCTGAATTGATTTCATTTCTGGAAGCCAATAATATCGATAGGGGATACAGCACGTATTGGGTATCGTATCCATTGGCATTCCTTTCAAATGAGAAAATGATCTTTCTCCCCCAATTGCCTTACCATGAATCTTTGCAGGTAGCATCCCGCGATGACCGCTATCAACCATATCATGCACTTGTGGATCAAGCTTCTACCGCTGCATACATCACAGCTAAATTTCCCAAACTGGATGACTACTTACGCTCCGGATTTGAACGCTTGAATATTACCTGGCAGGAAAAGAACATCGGGGATTATCACATTTTTTATAATCTTTCGCAAAAAGTGACTCCACAGGATCTCGGCTTTGAATTTGAGTATTAGTCTGAAAATATAGAAGATCATTATTTCCCTCAAAAATCCCATTCTCGCCAAATATCGGTGATTGACAGAGTCATCGAACGGCATAGAATAGAGTAAGCAAAAACAAATGAGTATGGAAACTTTCCAGCCGATGCGGATCGGCAGCAAGTGGAGATCCATGCTCATTTTTTGTTGAGAATTCATTTCAGGTCATTTAAGTAATTTTAAATAAACTGAAAGCATAAGGAAGGTAAGTAATATATGAACAATAACCGGTTGAATCAAAGGGCAAGGCTTAAGATTGTATTACAAGGCTTATTTGCCCCCATTGCCTTGCTGGCAATCCTTTTGCTCGCTGCCGGGCGCTGGGACTATTGGCAGGGATGGTTTTTCATGGGCCTGACAATGGCCATACTGGTGGTTAACCTCATCGTTTTACGGCACCACCAGGAAGTCATTGCAGAACGCCTGGCTCCAGGTGAGGGGCAAAAGACCTGGGACAAGATCTATTTTGCTGTCACAACTCCGCTCTTTTTTGTCACCATGCTCATCGGTGGGTTGGACGCAGGCAGGTATGGCTGGTCACCGAAATTTAGCTGGTGGGTTTATGTCTTAAGTACTTTAGTTTATCTGTTTGGACAGGTCATTTTCCTTTGGGCAAAACGCACCAACCGGTTTTTCTCGGCTGTGGTTCGTATTCAAAAAGATCGTGGTCAGAAAGTATGTCAGGAAGGTCCTTATAAATATGTCCGCCACCCCGGATATATCGGAGGGATATTCTTCACCATCCTTACTCCCATTTTGCTTGGTTCCTTATGGGGATTGATCCCCCAAGGGATCGTTATCATATACATGATCGTCCGCACCAAGTTGGAGGACGATACGTTGAAAAAGGAGCTTCCCGGGTATCAACTATATACAAACAAAGTTAAATATCGTCTGGTACCTGGGATTTGGTGAAATTCGGCTAAGGTCAATTTCTTGACAGTTAGGGGTGAAGTAACTAAAATCATCGAGTTGGAGAAAAATGACACAGGATGTAATGGATAACAACGACGAAGTCCCTCTTAAACCGGTTCACGCATCGGTGGTTATCCATTTAATAAATGGGTCTCGCCGGAGATCCAGGCAGAAGGCAAGGGTCGGATAGAATTACATCCGATCCAAATTTACCGCACCGCTTAACCGCTGGTAGGGCACCTTCTGCACCGCCAGCGATTTTTATTAACAAACAGATTTCTGGATAGAAAGAGGTGCTTCATGCCTTATATCAGTGAAATAATTGGTAAACCGGTCGTGGATATCGACGGGAAACATATCGGAAAGATCAATGAGATCATTGCCGTCCATCGCGAAAAAATGGCACATCCCCAAGTGGCTGCCTTGGAAGTGAAGCAGGGAAAAAGATCGGTTTTTGTTCCCTTCGCAGATATCCATGTGATGGCGACCCGGATCATCCCCCTTTGCAAAAAACTGGATGACATCAAGCCGTACAAACTCCACAAACACGACATCTTCATGGTAAGGGATATTCTCGATAAGCAGATCATTGATATCAATGGGGTGCGGGTAGTCCGCGTGAATGATGTGGAACTGGCTCGGGTGAATGGCGATATTTACCTGGCGAATGTGGATATCTCCACCGCCGGTTTGATGCGCAGGCTTGGCTTGCCAACCTTCCGTTGGTTTCACAAGAAAACAAAAAAGGAAAATACGACTGCAGACTTGGGCTGCATTTCGTGGGACGATGTGGAATTATTGGGCTCCGATCAACCCATGCGTTTGAAAGTCCCAGGCGATAAGGTCTCGGATTTGCACCCCGCAGACCTGGCAGAATTACTCTCTGACCTAAGCCGCCAGGAAGGCACCCGCTTGTTACAGAAATTGGACAACGAGACCATGGCGGATACCCTGGAAGAGGTGGAACCCGATTTCCAGGCGAGCCTGATAGAAGAAATGCCAAACGAACGGGTTGCGGACGTGCTGGAGGAAATGTCCCCCGATGAAGCCGCTGACCTGCTGGCGGAATTGCCAAAAGAACGCAGCAATCAGATCATCAAGTTGATGGAACCGAATGAAGCCAAGGACGTGCAGAAACTTCTGGCTTATCCTGAAAATTCAGCGGGCGGTATCATGAGCACCGATTTCGTCTCTGTTCCTTCTCATTTTTCAGCGCAAGAAGTGATCAACCGGTTGAGAAGGATCAAGGATGACGTGGATATAGTCTATGATATTTATGTCGTCGATCGTCATGGGAAAGTCATTGGAAGTCTCTCGTTGAAGGATCTTGTCCTTGCCAACCCGGATACGCCAGTAAAACAATTCATGGAAGATCGTGTGGTATCGGTTTATGCAACTACCTCTCAACAGGAAGTAGCCCAGGCAATCGCCAAGTACAACTTACTGGCTGTGCCGGTGGTCGATTCAGAAAAGAAAATCCTCGGGATTGTGACTGCGGATGATGCCCTGGACAAGGTCATCCCAACCGCCTGGAAAAAACGGCTACCCAAGTTTTATCACTAAACTTGCTTTGAGGTGATGGATGTCAACATTTTGGAAACGCACACGCCCCTTGCGCTTTCGATTAGGCCTGCTGCTGGCGGTCATCGGTCCCGGCATCATCACCGCCAACGTCGATAACGATGCCGGAGGCATCACCACTTATTCGGTGGCGGGTGCCCACTATGGCTATTCTTTGTTATGGATGATGCCGTTGGTAGTCATCGCCCTGATCATCGTCCAGGAGATGAGCGCCCGCCTAGGAGTTGTCACCGGCAAGGGTCTTGCCGACCTGATGCGCGAGAGTCTGGGACTGCGCATCACGGCACTCGTTTTGGGGCTGCTCCTCTTCGTGAACCTTGCTAACACAGTGAGTGAATTCGCCGGGGTGGCTGCAAGCCTGGAAATTTTCGGAATAAGTAAATACATTTCGGTGCCAATCGCAGCTGTTCTTGTCTGGTTGCTGATTGTTAAGGGAAACTACAAAACCGTTGAGCGGATCTTCCTGGTTGCCAGCGCAATTTACCTGGCATATGTAATTTCAGGTTTCCTTGCCAATCCCCCCTGGAACGAAGTGGGCAAGGCATTCATTTCACCCAGCTTTCGCTTCGATGCCGGATATGTCACCATTTTTGTCACGATCATTGGTACGACCATAGCACCATGGATGCAGTTCTATCAGCAATCTTCCATTGTAGATAAGGGGATCAAAGTCAGCGAATATGGATATGAGCGGGTGGATGTGATCATTGGATCGCTGTTCGCCGTGTTTGTTGCTGCTTTCATCGTCATTGCCTGTGCTGCCACCTTGTTCAAAGAGGGGATCCGGATTACCGATGCTGCCAATGCTGCCATCGCTTTGCGCCCCCTGGCAGGGCGGTTTGCGTCGACCCTTTTTGCCCTGGGATTGTTGAACGCGTCCTTGTTCTCAGCAGCCATCCTTCCACTTTCCACGTCTTACACGGTATGTGAGGCTTTTGGCTGGGAATCCAGCGTCAGCCACAAGTGGAAAGATGCCCCGGTCTTTTTCAGTATTTATACCGGTATGATCGTCCTGGGCGCCTTAATCATCATGCTTCCCATAAAATCCCTGATTCAAACCATGTTGATCAGCCAGACCTTTAATGGTGTTTTGTTGCCGGTCATCCTGTTGGCTATGCTCAAGCTGATCAACGACAAACGCCTCATGGGTAAATTCGCCAACCGTGGTTTTCTGAACGTCATCACCTGGGTAGTCGTTGTTATCCTGATCATCCTTGCCATGATTCTCGTCATCGCCACCTTCTTCCCGCAGGTATTCGCGGCGCTCGGTTTGACTTAACCTCCCTTCGTTGACATCCCTTCCCTGATACGGTATCCTTACCCTGCGTCCGGGCGGGACCGGCGCGGCGGAGCCCTTCGAACTCCGACAGGTCCGAAAGGAAGCATCGGTAAGGAGGATACTCTGGGCGCCGCCGGCAAACCTACCCGGCGCATTTGTATGTAAAATACAACTATGCCGAAAAAAACTCCCCCCGTTTGCAGCTACGAAGGTTCAGACTACCAGGAATCCTTTTGGGAAAAAGGGAACCGTGCCTATGAGGATGCTGTGGAAGGCATTGCGCTCAAACGTTTACTCCCCCCGTCGGGCAAATGGATGCTCGAGCTGGGAGCTGGGGCAGGGCGGAATTCCCCGCGTTATAGTGGTTTTGACCATGTCGTTCTGCTGGATTACTCCTCCACGCAGCTTGCCCAGGCGCAGACGCGGTTGGGAATAAGTCCCCACTACCGATATGTCGCCGCGGATATCTACCATTTGCCCTTTGTCGATGGATTGTTCGATGCCGCGACGATGATCCGAACCTTGCATCATATGACAGATGCTCTGGCAGCGCTCAACCAGGTGGAGCATGTGTTACAGACAAATTCCACCTTTATTCTTGAATTTGCCAACAAAAGAAATTTGAAATCCGTCGCCCGGTACCTATTAGGTCGGCAGAAATGGAATCCTTTTGCCCTCGAACAGGTTGAATTCGAGGAGCTGAATTTCGATTTTCATCCCAAGACTATCCGAAAATGGCTTAAAGGGCTCGATTTCAAGATTCAAAAAAGTCTGCCAGTCAGTCACTTCCGGATGGGATGGCTGAAACGACATATCCCCTTGAACCTGCTAGTCGGTTTGGATTCCTTATTGCAATGGAGTGGCAGTTGG
>JBGQAS010000137.1:0-5747 GCA_041494435.1 Anaerolineaceae bacterium
CGCCAGGAGGTGCGTCGTGCTCTAAAGGGTGCTCCCCACGTTTCCAAGATAGAATCAGGCAGGGATAACGAGGGTGGGGATGGCGTTACGGTTGTCCATTTGCATCAGGATGATTAAAAACAAAGTCGATAAACGCTTTGGTGCCCCCCAAATCATTTATCGACTTGTCTCACCCGGTCCCCTAATCACCGAGTAGAGATGGCTAATTTGTAGTTTATTTTTAACAAATAGACGTTGACAAACCGTGGACAAAACGGTAAATAAATGACTATTTTGGCAAAGAATTGTCAATCAATATTGATTTGGTCAAGAAAATTGCCGAAATCTTCCGTAAGTTCAACTGGAATTCCGCCTGATTTGATCAACTCAACCATTTCCCCAATTCGCTTTTGCTGTTCGGTAAAATCCATTTCAAGCCCCTTCCGAATTTGACCGCACATTAATTGCCCATTGATCTGCAGCCACGGGTTCCTGATAGTTTGAGCTATTGAGGTTGCTTTTTCAGCAAGAACCAGTGCACCCTTGAGATCGCCTTCCATTTGCGAAATCAATCCAAGCATCCAGTGGCTCAAATAGACCTGTAGATGCATGTCTCGAGGTTTGCACAATTCGATCACCCGGTTCAAGGAATTCCGTGCTATCCCCAAATTTCGTTTATTGATATTCACAAAGGCTTCACAAACCAAAGCAGGGTAATAGACATAATTCATTCCAGATTTTTGAGTTATGGCTAATACTTCTTTTACTTTTCCTTCTCCGAAATCTGTATCTCCCGATAACAAGTGGGCAAAACCACACATGAGTTGGTTCCAGTACATTTGAAAATTATTTACATGGCATTCTGCGCCAAGGGCGGCAACCTCGCCGGCTTTTCGAAAGTTACGCAGATAAGTATAGACCTCGCTCAATCCTTCAAGGGCTTGTGAAGTCACTTCGAGATGCTGATATTCCCTGGAGAGATTAATGCTTCGATGGATGTGCTCCCAACCATCTTTCAACCTGCCGGAGTCCAGTTCATTTTTTCCAAGCCCATAAAATAAATAAGCCTGCAGATGCTGGTTTTGCATGGAATTGGCTATCTGAAGCCCCTTCTGGGCTGTCTGGATCCCACCTTCAAAATCTGCAATCAGGTTTTGGGTTAGGGACTTTATGGTGTATCCCCAACAGGCAGCAAGGTTATTACCGGTTTGTTCTCCCAGGCGGATATTTTCATCCGTGATTCTGAGAGCATTTTGAGTGTTGCATAGAAAGAGTTCCAGGATCGATATTTGGGTAAGAAGGTTGGCTCGAGAAGATAATACCCAGGGATCGAGCATGCCTTCGGTAAGGGATAAACTTTTTTTATACGATTCCGCTGCATTTTCCAACTCCGAAGTGAGTTGAAAAAACACCCCCTTGTGATTATACAAATTGCTCAATTCAACCTTGTTTTCCACCTGGTTGAGAAAAATTTCTGCCTCCTGGATAAATTCATTGGCTTTTTGAGGGTTGATCTTCAATATCTCATCATGGGCCATGCCGAGAAGTCCACTCCCCACAAGCAATGGAGACTGCCGTTTACGCCCCCATTCAATCATTTTGTCGTAACAATTTACCAAACCTGCGGAATCATTGCGTTCTTCCTTCAATCCAGCCCATTGAGTATATAGTTTATGAATCTCTTTCACGTCCATCAGGATTTCTGTTTGAAGGAACAACTTTTCAGCATTTTGAAATGCCTGGGCGGCTTCGTGAGGGGAAAAAATACTTCGGGCATGCATTCCAGCTTCTATCCAATAATGGAATGCACGGTGAACATTTCCTGCCGCTTGAAAATGATCCGCGATGACCGCGGCCTGATGCGATGTAGGTCCGGTGTCCTCCATTGCTTTAGCAACCTTCTCATGGATCAGGTTAACTCTCACCAAACTTAAATCCTGGAGTACACTCTCCCTGATTTTTTCATGGATAAAAGAGTATTTTCCTGCTACAGATCCCTCCGTAATGGGCTGGATTAAATGCACTCTCTCCAATTCCTCGACCGCTGTGACGAAATTATTGTTCTTTAAATCGCAAGCTTTTTCCAGAATGGGGATCGAAAAGGTGTTTCCAATCACAGCTGCAGTCAGAAAAAGTTCTTTCGTTTCATCGTCCAACTGGTTTACGCGGTTGCGAAAAAGTACCCGGATGCTTCCTGCCAGAGGCAGATTTCGAACGGCGTTGATCTGATCTGCATCAAGCCCCAGTTTTTGCATGGACCGCAAGGTTTCAATCAACATTAATGGATTCCCGCCAGCATCGAGCATCAATCGTTGAACGAGCGCGGCAGAAGGAGCAAACCCCAGGAGGGAATCGGCTAGTTGAAAAACTTCATTGTACCCAAACCGTTCAAGGAAGTAGGATTGGATGGCATTGGGTTGATTTTGATCTGCCAGGAATTCTTCGAGAAGAATATCCCTTTCTTCCACCCGGGCAGTCATCAACAGCAATCCATGATCATTAAAAAATCCACGTTGTTGGAGATATGCCAAGACTTCCAAGGATGAGCGATCACACCAATGGGCATCATCCACAAAGAATACAACCCGGTTGCCATTTGCTAATCCTAGGAGCAATTGATAAAAAGCCTCAAATACTGCAGCTCTCCCCTGTTCACCAGATGGAGGGATGGAAAGGTTATCGCTAATATCCAGTGTATTGAGTTCCGGCATCAGGCGGGAAAGCGACCCCCTATGCACGGGATCCAATCGTTTCCATTCGTTCAAGGTGATCGACTGGCGAATTGAATCTATCAGAGGTTGAAAAGGTAGGTCAGACTCTTGAGAACGACCCTGGGCAAAGAATAAAATAGGACGAGGAGTGAGCTTCTGATACAACTCAAAGGCCAACCGGCTTTTCCCCAAGCCGGCTTCTCCACGAACTACAACACACCCTCCCTGGGCATAGATTTTGGTTATGTCATCCAAGACTATTGTGCGGCCAATGAAGGGGATGGATAAATCCACCGTCCCGGGCCAATGAATGGGATTAGTTTGAACGGGATTAAGCGTGGTAGTCCGTATTTTCTTTTCCAAATCCTGGATTGTACCTGGAATTTCACCCAGACCTTCTTTTTTATAAAGCGTCTGTAGATCAAGGTAATAATCCAAAGCTTCGCGGGTTCTTCCAAGCTGATACAAGGTGTTCATGTATAAGAACTGCAATTCGGTATCGAATTCATCTTCCTCGAATGCTCGCTGGAGCCACCATAAGCTGGTGATCGGGTCTCCCCGCGAAGCAGTATCCTCCGCCATGATTTTCATAATCTGGCGACGATAGCTTTCCATCGATAACCCCATTTTCCGGACCCAGATATCGAAATCCACGCTGTCAGGAGTATTGAATCCGGCCATGAAGCGAGGGGATCGCCAGAGGAATATCAAGCGGTCAAATTCTTTAAAAACCTGGGAGTCTAGAGGCTTGTCCCGGGTTGGTTTGAAAACGCTCCAATTATTATTGATGACTTGGGAAAAATCGACTACGTCTACATAAACTTTATGAAAATCCAGGCTCACCTGATCCTGGTCGGTCAACAAGACATCTTCAAGGGGTAATGCCTTGCGCAATTTGGAAAGGATCTCGCGTAAATGTCGCCTGGCATCGGCTTCATTTTCTTCAGGCCAAAAAGTATTGATAATCCGGTTGCGCGACACAAAGGTGTGTTCCCCTGCCAGGAAAAAAAGTAAAGCGCGGACGATTTTCCGCGGAATATGAACCGGTTTATCCTCGAGATAAACCACGGGTGCACCCAGGAGGAGGATTTTTATTTTCTGTTCGGTCATTTTTCAATAAAGGTAAGGTCTTCGCCTCACCCTTGGATTACCTAGTGCTGTTGGGATCCCATTAAATTTGCTGCTCTTTGGCGGGCTACTCCCAGGGTTTCCTGGGCAGCCTTACGATTAGCTTCGCTCAAACTGCCCAGCATTTGGGCTAGTTCCTCGAGCCGAGCGGATTCCTTGAGCCGGTCCACCAACGTGATGGTTCTGCCTTCCACCACCTGCTTGCATACCCGGAAGTGTTCATCTCCATAAGCAGCCAGTTGTGGCAGATGGGTGACGCAAAATACCTGATGAGTGCGTCCCAAGCGCCAAAGTTTTTCCCCAACGATCATTCCCACCCTTCCACCAATGCCCTGGTCAATTTCATCAAAGATTAAAGTTGGAATGGCGTCTGCTTTTGCCAAAACATTCTTCAAAGCCAGCATCAATCGGGATGTTTCTCCGCCTGATGCAATTTTTACGAGAGGTTTCAAACCTTCTCCCAAGTTGGGTGCGATCAGGAATTCCACCTGGTCCATCCCCAGGTCATCGATGGCGACTTTTTGCCCATCGATCTCTATCCCTTTTTCCGAGGGACGGACCTGGATATCGACGGAAAAGCGGGCGCCGTTCATATTGAGATCTGCCAGTTCACTTTCCACGGATTGACTCAGCTTCTCTGCAGCCGAATGCCTGATTACAGAAATGGCAGAGGCTTGGGAGGCGATCAAAACCGAATGCTCAGATTCCTTTTTCTGTAATTCTTCGATCCTCTCACCGGCATGAGTGATCATTTCCAGTTGCTGACGAGCCTGGTCGGCAAACGCGATCACAGCTGGAATATCTCCGCCATACTTTTTTTGCAGGGTGTGAAGAACTTCCAATCTTTCTTCCACCTCGGCAAGGCGCTTTGGGTTGAATTCGATCCGATCCAGGTAATCATGCAAGTCTCGACTGAGATCGGCGGTCATTTCTGTAATGCTTTGGGCTTGTTCGGATAACCCGGCCTGGGTGGCATCGATCCGGCTGAGGGACTGAATGGCCTGAAAGATTTGACCCAGCTGATCTGTCGCCGATGTAGCATCGGGACCGCTCTCATCCAGCAGGTCGATGGCTTGTTGGGCAAAACCAGCCAGGTTTTCAGCATTCGCCAGGCGGCTGTGTTCCTGTTTCAGTTCTTCTTCTTCCCCGGGACGTAGCTTGGCTGCTTCAATTTCCTTTACCTGGAAATTCAACAAGTCCGTACGTCGCAAGGCATCCTGTTCGGCTTTGCGCAGGTCATCCAATTCTTTTCGAACAGATTGAAGTTGCGAATAGGTTTGCCGGTATTCAGCGAGTTGGTCAGAATTGTTGGCGTACCGGTCAAGGATATGGATATGCTGGCGGGTATTGAGCAGGGAAAGGTGTTCCGATTGACCGTGGATATCCACCAAGTAGGCACCCACGTCACGCAGCAAGTTCAGGCTGACAGAGTGACCGTTGATGCGTGCCCCACCCCGCCCTTCCCGCTTGATCTCCCGGCTAAGAGTAATCGTCTTCTCATCCTCTGCCAGGTCTTCCTTGGTGAGCAGTTCGAGGATAGTGTCATGAGTGACAGTGGGATAGGTGAACACCGCTTCGACGATAGCACGGTCGGCACCACCCCGGATGCTGGTGACATCGGCTTTTCCCCCAACCACCGCCAGGATGGCATCCAGGATGATGGACTTGCCCGCACCCGTTTCTCCAGTAAAGATCATCATGCCCGGCTTAAACTGCAATTCAAGTTTTTGAATAATGGCAAAATTTTCGATGTGCAGTTCAGCCAGCATGGATCAAGGACTCCTACAGTTGGATGCCAGACATACGGTAATAGACCGTACTCGTAATGAGAAAGGTGTACAACCCCTGCCAGATCAATCCGAGCAGACCGATAGCGCCAAATCCCAGCAAAGAGCCGCCGTGGAAAAAAGAAAGGATCTGCAAGATCAA
>JBGQAS010000021.1:0-12004 GCA_041494435.1 Anaerolineaceae bacterium
CCTTCTCCAAATGAATTGAGCGTAAACCATTTTAGGTATCCTGTGGAAGGAACCATGTACCCGTGATGATAGTCGCTGTGTTTTTTTAATGTGTACAAAACCAGCGTGTCTTTGGTACGGTATCTGAGCAACCGGACTTTCTCGGTGAGATTTTGCCTGCGAAAGTATTCAATCGCTTTTTGCAGAGGAACCAACTTTTTTTCAAAGGGCAGATCCTCGGCAACCATATCCCGCATGGTGGCATCCAGGTTGTAAAGCTCCTCCTGGGTGAGTGGACCGCGATTGGTTACCTCGCAGTAAAAACCACCTGACGCAACGGAATGATCAACAATCAGACCCGCATCGGGGAATAATTCCTTGAAAGCTGTCACCAAAAGGAATGTTACCGACCTGCGGTAGATCCTTGCCCCGTCACCATCACTCATCGTGACGGGGATCACCTCTGCTTCAAGCTCAACTGGATAGGTCAATTCGCGAAGAGAATCGTTGATGATGGCTCCCACGATGGGTGATTTGTCTTCATCGTAAATTTCCCGCAGGAACTCACCAATAGTAGTCCCCCGGGGACCGGATAATACCTGCTTATCGGGGAGGTGGATTTCGACGGTTGGCAGGGATTTATCTTTACGGATTACATTACTCATGATTGCTAATAATAATTCATTCCTGGGAACTTGTCATTGCCTGGCTTTCGAATGAATAGATTTATCCTTCCTTTTTCAGCCGATTTTTTAGAAAATCATCAACTCGTTCATTTCGACTATGCAAACTCGCAAGATTCCTCCACAAAATTCAAAGAGCCACGGTCATTTTTTGTCATCGGAATTATTACCCAATAAGTACATTCCCAAAACGTGGTGGAACAGTGATTTCCAGTTCCTCGCCATTCACCTGAAAATGGGTTGAATCAAACATGAGGGAGAAAATCCCCTTGGCTCTTAATTCAGGAGGGAGCTGAATTCTGACATCTCTGCTATTCCGATCTGTGTTCAGGATTACAATAATGCGCTCTTCATTATTGAAACGACCAAACGCAAGAATTTCACCTTCTCCTTTCAAGATTCGAAATTCACCACGGCGCAGAGCTGAATGTTCTTTTCTCAATCGAATGCATTTCTTGTAATATCCAAGAAGGTCCATATCCCAATGACTGTGCTCCCAGGGGAATGGTTTCCTGCAATCCGGGTCTGCCCGTCCGTCCATTCCAATCTCATCCCCATAATAGACACACGGAGCCCCGATAAAAGTGGAAATGAAAAGCAATCCCATTTTCAAAGCTTCTTTTTCATTCCCCACGCTGGTGAGAAACCGGGGTGTATCATGGCTATCCAGAAGATTCAGTTGCACCTGGTTAATCTGAGGATCGTACAACCCGAGGATTGTTTCCAGCCTTTTAACGAATCCATCAGCGCGAAACGGTACAAGATATTTACCATAATCACCAACGTGCCACAAACTCGGGTCCATATGGTCATAAGTTAGAAAACCCAACAAGGACGCCGTGACCATATAATTCATCACTGCATCGAACTGGTCCCCTTTCAACCAGCGTTTGGCTTCATTCCAGATTTCCCCAACGATATAAGTTTCAGGGTTGATCTTTTTTACGCGTGTACGGAATTCACACCAGAAGGCATCATCATCGATCTCGTTGGGAACATCCAAGCGCCAACCGTCGATCCCAAATTTCACCCAATATTCTGCAACATCAAAAATGAATTCCCTCACGCCTTGATTCCGGGTATTGAATTTGGGTAAAGCGGGCAGATTGAACCAAGCACGGTAACCTATCGCATCCATGGCATCCATGCCCTTATTCAATAATATCTGTTCCTCAGAAGAAGGATATGCCCCGAAATGCTTTTTCCGGTTCAAGCGATCTGGATTGAAAAAGAACCAATCCTTATAAGGTGAATCCCCCGCGTTTTCCAGGGTATGGTTGAATTGCCAAAATCCGCGGCTAGCGTGGTTGAACACTCCATCGATGATTACCCGGATATTGCGCTTATGACAGGCATCCAGCAATTCGCGAAATGCTTCATTCCCCCCGAGAATTGGGTCTATATTGAAATAATCATAAGTATGATAACGATGGTTAGCAACCGATGCGAATATGGGATTGAAATAAATGGCATTGATCCCTAAATCCTGAAGGTAATTCAGATGCTCGATCACTCCCCAAAGATCACCACCCTTAAATCCAAATGTGGTTGGCTTGCTATCCCAAGTTTCAAAATGCAAGTCAGTTCGTTGCTTGCGGCTTTTGGCAAACCGATCAGGAAAAATTTGGTAAAAATAAGCATCTTTCACCCATTCAGGCGTAACAACTTTCATGTGTCAAACTCCTTTTTTTTTGTACAACAAAAACAGCTACCTCGGTTTTCTCTGAAAAAGGGTTTTTCCCTTTTGCCACAAGTTAGCTGTTTGTTGTGATTACAAAAGATAATTCCAATTAATTCTCAGGAGTTTTCCTTTCAAAGCACTATCTGTCAAGACAGACATCCGAACGCTTTGTGCCTTAAAGAACAACAGCCAAATTATACCGCCTGCACAAGCACTTTTGGAATTAACCCTTGACAGCTCCAGAAACGACACCTTCGATTATGTACTTTTGACAAGTAAAATAGAAAATAATTATTGGTATAACCGCCAGAACAAGCAATGCCATCATAGCACCCAAATCACGACTGCCATAGCCATATTGCAAGTACTGAACGGCAATAGGGATCGTCTTATAGTTGTTACCAATCACAAGATATGGCAGAAGATAATCATTCCAAATCCACATGGTATTCAGAATTGTAACTGTAATGACAACTGGCTGAAGGATTGGAAATACAATCAAGAAGAATGTCTGTATTGGGTTACAACCATCCATGGTTGCAGCTTCCTCTATTTCAAGCGGGATGCTTTTTACAAAACCACTAAATATAAATACGGATAAACCTGCACCAAACCCGAGGTAGAGCACGATAATACCAACCGGATTATCCAATTTCAAAATATTTGCCATTTTCGACATGGTAAACATCACCATTTGGAAAGGAACGATCATGGAAAAAATTAAAATATAATAAATTATTGAACTGGTTTTTGATTTTACGCGAGTAATGCACCAGGCTGTCATTGACGTAAAAAGCACGATTGTGGCCACAGAAAAAACTGTAATAAAAAGCGAATAACCAAAAGATTTAAGGAACCCGGTCTTTGCAATTCCATTAACATAATTTACTAATCCGACATAAGTCTGCTTATTAGGCAAGGCAAAGGGTTGGTCAGAAATAAAAAATCTACCTTTGAAAGAATTCACCAAAACAATAACGATCGGAGCCATCCATAGGACAGCCAGAATCAATAAAAATATAAAAGAAATATTTTCCCGAAGGTGTTTTTGGGCATTCATCAGCTCTCGATCTCCTTTTTTCTGGTAAGACGCAATTGCAGAAGTACAATCAGAGTAACAAATATGGAGAATACCACAGCCTTCGCTTGACCTACACCTTCATATCCATTTCGTCCATAAAAAGTATTGAAAATATCCAATGCGAGCATTGCCGATGCTTTACCTGGAGCGCCTGCTGTAAGGGCAAGGTTTTGATCAAAGAGTTTAAATGAATTTGTTACGGTAAGAAACGTACAAATCGTAATTGCCGGCATGACCATAGGGATCGTTATGCTCTTTATGGTCTGCCAGGTGCTTGCACCGTCTATTTTAGCTGCTTCAATCAATTCTGGAGGGATACTCTGAATACCGGCAATATAAATGATCATCATGTATCCAATCATCTGCCAATTCATTAAGATAACTAAGCCCCAGAAACCGTAATTACCACTATAGGTAATATCCACGCCAAAATTAATTAGAATCCCGTTGATAATCAACTGCCAAATATATCCAAGCACAATACCACCGATAAGATTAGGTATAAAAAATACAGTACGGAAAGAATTCGTACCTTTTATTTTACGGGTAAGAAGATACGCAAGTGCAAACGCAAAAACGTTGATCAGTATCAGAGACACCACTGCAAACTTCACTGTAAATATCGCAGCGTTTAGAAAGTCTCTATCTTCAGCAAAAGCACGAATATAATTGGTGAGACCTACCCATTGGGTATTAGTCACCGTTGTAAATTTGGTAAATGAAAGATAAATACCAAACAAAAATGGTATTAAAAATGAAATTAAGAAAGCAATTACTGTCGGAAGAGTAAAAAAGGCATAATACCTTTTTGGCATCTTTTGCACAGGTATTCTCCCACTCTGCAAAATAATGAATTCGTTAATATTATACGTCACCCCGCACTATTAAAAGTGCGGGGTGAATTCTAAACCTAAGCTACTGTTTACTGAATTTTAGCAGCTTCAGATTGCCACTCGGTGACAACCAAATTCTTTACAGCATCCCAGGTCATGGTGCCTTGTGCGTATTGCAACAAAGCTGCACCAAGATCGTTCTTGAAAGTCTGGCTCGGGAATACGGTGAAAACCCAAGGTACATTGTATAGAGCTGTATTGCTCATATAGCTGATCATGCTTACTGCCAATGGATTTGTTGGCAATTCGGTTGCAGTAAAGGTATCGAATGGAGGAATAAACTGCAAATCATTCTGTACGAAAGCCTTCCCTGCTGTGCTACTGAACAGCCACCAGATGAAATCTTCAGCGAGTTTCTGTTTTTCAGGGGAAGCCTGCTTATTGATTGAGAAGAAGTTTTCGGTGCCGACATTAATGGACTGATTTTCTTCACCCGTCACACCAGTGTAAATGGGCAGGTATTTTACATCTTCCGCCTTGACGGTATTGCCGGCTACACCGGAGATCTGGCCCCATGCCCATTCACCGTTCTGTACCATTGCCGACTCACCCAATGCAAACTCTGCCATGGAATCATCAACGCTTTTACTACCAAGTAACTTAGGGTCAGTAACGGAATTGTTCAGATAGAGATCAAAGATATTCTTGTAATTATCTGAATATTTGAATGTGATAGTCGGGGGTGTGCCGTTCTTAAGATCGATGTTATTGTCCCTGAACTCATAATAAATCGGGACATCCAGGAGATGGGTCTGCCAGCGCCAGTCTTCGCCTGGTTTTAGAGAGGTAGAAGAAAATACACCCTTTATACCCAACTGGGTTTTCTTCGCGGTCATGTCTTCAACAACTGCTTTCAATGTGGCAAAATTGCTAATTTCACTCATGGACGTTGCTTTGGCGCCAGCTAACGCGAAGTACTTGGTCATGATGGCATTGTTGTAGATGATACCGTAACCTTCAACAGCATATGGGATACCATATACACCACCGGCATCGGTAACTGCCATGGTTTTATCGGAAAGATGTTGATACAGTTGAGTGTCTTTTAGATCTGCCGTGTAATCTTTCCAGGATGCGTAACCCACGGGGCCATTGATTTGGAATAGAACAGGGGGATCAGACTTAACTATTTCGGATTTTAATGTTTGCTCATATGTCCCTGAAGCAGCAGTGACAACCTTGAGGGTGACTCCAGTTTCTTTCAGGTATTCAGCAGCGATCTGTGTATAGACATCAGCGACTTCCGGTTTGAAATTCAGGAAGTAGACTTCGCCGCCAGCCGTTGGAGCCGAAGTCGGAGGAACTGTGGTAGCCGCTTTTGTGGTACCTGGAGCAGTTGTCGCAGCTTCAGTTGCAGGGACAGTCGTCGGAGTTGCACATGCGCTTAGGATGAATGCAACGACTAACAAAAAGCTGATGACAAAAAACGACTTTTTAACCATTTTTTTCTCCTCTTTTTCAATAAACTCAATTACATTTTTTCTCACATTTATGGATTCTTTTCTAAAATCACCTCCGTTCATCTAGATTATTAAATTGTAACAATATATTATTATTTAATTATTAATATCGGAAGCCTGCTCTACTAATCATGATAAAGTCCTTTTATAGGTTATGGAGAAAACATTATCCCCCTGTGGATAAACGAAAACGACGCTGGATCAATGACTTATAAGATAAATGATTAATCTCTAAAGACTATTAAATCTACTAATCACAGAAAGCGCGGGCACGCTATCTGAGAAACTCCGAGATCTGAAAAGAATAAGTATTCAATTTGTTTTTCTTTTTTAAGATAGAATCGAACAATTGGAAAATAAGTTGAACAATTGGCGATTAATTATTTCATCTCCTGGATCCGGAGCTTGGAATATGGCACTGGATGAAGCCTTATTGGAGTCATGTGCTGCCCATATTTCTCCGCCGACTTTGCGATTCTACAGTTGGGAACCTGCATGCTTGAGCCTTGGTTATGCCCAACCATCCAGTGATGCTGATTTGACCAAATTGAACAGCTATGGGTGGGATCTGGTGAGACGGCCGACCGGGGGACGAGCCATACTCCACACAGATGAATTGACTTACTCCATCACTGCCAGTGTGGAGGAACCTCTTGTGCAAGGCTCGATCCTCGAAAGCTATCGAAGGCTTTCACAAGCTCTCCTGGCTGGCTTGGAGAACCTTGGGATTCAAGCGGTAGCAATCCCCAAGAAAGAGGGTTTGGATTCGAGCAAACAACCTGTTTGCTTTGAGAGTCCCTCGGATTATGAAATTACCGTTGAAGGCAAGAAAATTATCGGGAGCGCCCAGGCTCGAAGGTTGAATGGAGTCTTGCAGCATGGAGCGATTCCCATCAATGGAGATTTGACCCGGATCAATCAAGTCCTGCATTTTTCTGAAGCCAGCAAGATGGATTCAGCAAACATGAGATTACTTTCGCATGCTGCCACTCTTACCGATATCATCGGAAGTGAACCATCTTTTTTGGATATCCGCAAAGCGTTCATTAAAGGTTTTCAAAATACTTTCGATCTCGAATTCATGAATTCGGAACCGACCGACAAGGAAAAAGCAAGAGCTGGAGAACTGATGAAGACCAAATACGATAATAAAGAATGGACATTGAGAATATAGGTAAAATGATAAGGCATAAACGAGGACCAGGCAAAAAGCTAATGATCATTTTCGCGATAATCGCCGGGGCAATACTTGCACTTCTGATTATTTTACGGTTGGGAGTCTGGCTGGCGTATCGTTCCCAGACATACCCGGTAGCTGATGCTCCCAAGGAGAGAATTGTCATCGTGTTTGGCGCTGGATTAACCCACAGCGGAAACCCCACTCCCATCCTGGTAGACCGCGTCATGGCGGCTGCCCAGTTATATTTTGATGGGAAGGTCGATAAAATATTGTTGAGTGGAGATAACAGCCGTGTCAACTACAATGAACCAGGTGCCATGCAAAGATATGCCATTAGCCTGGGAATACCCAAGGATGTTCTCGTATTGGACTATGCAGGACGACGAACATACGACACCTGTTACCGTGCGAAATATATCTTCCAGATCGATGAAGCTTTACTGATAACCCAGAATTTCCACCTCCCTCGTGCCATGCTTACATGCAATGCGTTGGGAATAAAGGTGATAGGAGTTTCCGCTGACCTGAGAAAGTATCACCTATCCTCGCTGATCCCCTGGCAAATACGAGAAACACTGGCAAATTTTACAGCCCTATTGGATATCACTATATTCCACCCCAAGCCTGTTCTAGGACCTATAGAACCTATCTTCCCGTAAACCTTTTGTCACTTATCAGGAGAACTCATGAAAAGAGAAGAGGCACTTTTAATCGTCAGGGAATATATCAAAAATCCGAACCTGATCAACCACATGCTTGCAGTCGAATCTGCCATGCACTTTTATGCAGTCAAAATGAACCAGGATGTGGAAACCTGGGAAGTATGTGGTTTGTTGCATGATTTCGATTGGGAGATCCATCCCACCCTTGAAGAACATCCCTTGGCGGGTGCACCCATTCTACGCGAAAAGGCAGTACCTGAAGAGGTGATCAAGGCCATCCAAAGCCATGCCGATCATACCCATGTGCCAAGGGAATCATTGATGGATAAGGCACTTTACGCGTGCGATGAAGTGACCGGATTGATCACTGCAGTTGCCTTAGTCCGCCCATCCAAATCACTTTACGATCTCACTTCATCCTCGGTGAAGAAAAAGTGGAAAGATAAAGCTTTCGCCGCAGGTGCCAACCGGGAAGAAATGGAGAAAGCAGCCTCGGAATTTGGCGTGCCTTTATGGGAACACGTTGATAACGTGATCCTAGCCATGCGCTCGATCGCAAAGCAACTCAACCTGGAAGGCAACATCCAACAACCTTGATATAAACCTATTTCACAGCAGGTTTTGATTTCCTTTTAATTAACACAGCTCTTTTCTTTTTTCCGGGGTTCAATCCTTCGCCTTTAATTGGAACAAGATAAATCAGATTGTCACCGGGTTTGTTCTCCAATAACGTTTTACCAATGTGAGTTCGTTTGCCCATAGGAAGGTCATTCAGCTGGATGGTTTGCGTTTTTCCCGATTGGAAGAGGGCAAAACCGATCACCTGGTTTTTCCCAATCAATGCCCCTACGAGTTGTGAATCGGGGTTCAACTTACAAGCAGACACTCCCCTTCCATACCGTCCCTGAATTGGGAATTCAGCTGCGGGGAGATGCCAACCTTTGCCATTACTCTCCAATAAGAGGAGTTCATCTTCCGAGACCACTGCACCAGAACCAATGATCTCGTCCCCTTCTGATAATTTAATGGCATTTACACCAGCGGCGACCATACCCATGGACCGGACGTCATCTTCCGCAAAACGAATGCCCATTCCCAAACGGGTAACCAACAAGATGGAGTTCTCCCCATTTGTAAAGAAGGTATCCAATAATTCATCGCCCTCATTCAGTTTTATCAAACTGAACAAATGAGCAGACGGCCCAGGGAGTTCATCGATCGAACTTTTCTTGATCATCCCTTGCTTCGTCACACTTACCAAATATTTTTCCACCCTCCCTTCCATTTTTACGGGCAAGGAGAGGATGTCAATCAGTTTGTCACCTTCGCTGAAGGGCAAAATTCTATTGATTTGAATGGCTTCAGAAATGTCATTCCCCACAGGAATGGAATGAACAGTGGTTGCACAGGCATGACCGGTGCGAGTTACCATGTATAAGATATGCTGTGTATTGGTCTTGAACAATTGGGCAGGATATTGCCTGGCTTTGTACTTGGGCATAACTTCATTTTCAGAGCGGATGATCCGGCCATCCGAAGTGACAGAAATCCAAACATCCTGCGCCACCACCAAATCGGTAGTGGTGAGCAAGTCTGTGGCTTTCTCGCCTTTTTTCAATGTCACTATCTGGGTACGTCGATGGTCCTGATAATCTTCTTTGATCTTGAGAAGTTCTTCTTCGATCACCGATCTGATTTTCTTAGCTGATCTCAGAACTCCTTCAAAAAACTTGATAGTAATTAGCAGTTCCTTGTATTCTGTCTCAAGCTTTTTTCTTTCCAGTGCAGCCAATCTTTTCAATTGCATATCCAGGATGGCATTTGCTTGGAGCAGGGAAAGCTTGAATTTCTTAATCAGTTTCTCCCGGGCCTGTTCGGTATCTGCTGCATTACGAATCAATTTAATGACTTCATCAAGATTGGCAATGGCTATACGCAGTCCTTCAAGGATATGAGCGCGCGCCTTCGCCTTGGCAAGATCGAATTCGCTCCGTCTTTTAACAACTGTCTGCCGATGCTCCAAGTAAACTTTTAAAGCTTGCTTGAGGGTCAATAGTCTCGGTTCTCCCCCTACCAGAGCGAGTAGATTCATTCCGATGGTCGTTTGCAGTGATGTGCGATGATATAAAGTCCTTATCACTTGCTCGGAGTCTGCACCTTGTTTGAGTTCAATCACTATGCGCATCCCCTGCCGGTCTGATTCATCCCGTAAATCAGAAAGTCCTTCGATGTGACTTTCTCTTACAAGCTCTGCTATCCTCTCGATCAAGGAGGATTTGTTCACCAGATAAGGCAGCTCGGTGATGATCAGTCGTTGCCTGCCCCGCCCCATCTCTTCCAGGTCGACCTTGCCACGGAGAACGAATTTGCCCTTCCCTGTGGCATAAGTTGTCTCCAAAGATTCCAGGCTTTTGTCTTCCAAAATGATGCCACCCGTGGGAAAGTCGGGTCCTTTGATATACTGCATTAATTCCGAAACGGGAACATCATCCAATTTCTCCCAACGGTGGAGCATGTGCACGAGGGCATCGATCACTTCCCCCAAGTTATGTGGAGGAATGCTGGTAGCCATACCTACGGCAATGCCGCTGGCGCCATTGACGAGTAAATTGGGTACAGCCGCCGGGAGAACTTCGGGTTCATTGAGCGTGTCATCAAAATTGCGGACTAGATCCACCGTATCGCGGTCAATCTGGTTTAAGAGCTCGCCGGCGAAAGGTGCCAGGCGGGCTTCGGTATAACGCATGGCAGCAGGCGGGTCTCCATCCACACTACCAAAATTCCCCTGCCCATCCACCAGCGGATAGCGCATGGAAAAATCCTGGGCCAGGCGCGCCATGGCTTCATAAACCGTCATATCACCGTGAGGATGATACTTACCCAAAACTTCCCCCACAATTCTGGCGGATTTCTTGTAAGTTGCTGCCTGCCCCAGCCCCATATCGTGCATGGCATACAAAATCCGGCGCTGGACTGGTTTAAGACCATCCCGTGCATCGGGGAGAGCGCGAGCGACGATCACGCTCATGGCATAATCCAGATACGATTGCTGCATCTCCTCGTCAATATCTACTTTGTGAACCAGACCAATTTCCATACTCTTCTCCTAAGAATGTGTTACGCAGAGTTATCTTATTGACTTTCAGAGTATACGTCAACTTAAAAAAATCGAGAGCCGAAGCTCTCGATTTCATTATTACAGGAAATACTATTCAACCCCACCAGGGATGTTCAACGGCACGATGGGTTCGTCCATGTCCTGCTCGAGATGCAGCCGGTTGTAGTCGAACCCGGTGCCTGCAGGAATGAGCTTGCCGATGATGACATTTTCCTTCAATCCCCATAGAGGATCCTTGGAGGATGCGATGGCAGCTCCAGCCAGAACCTTGATAGTGTGCTGGAACGAGGATGCCGACAGGAAGGAATCGGTGCTCAAGGAAGCCTTGGTAACACCAAGGAGCATTTCTGCAAATTTCGCAGGTTGCTTGCCTTCGGCAGTTAACTTTTCATTCACCTTGCGAATTTCCAAGCGATCGACCATATCCATGGGCAGGAAGGGTGAATCTCCCGGGCGGATGATCTGGACCTTGCCGATCATTTTGCGGATGATGACTTCAAAATGCTTATCGTTGATGTTTTGTCCTTGGGCGCGGTACACCTGCTGAATCTCTGAAAGCAGATACAACTGGCAGGCTTCGCGACCTTTGATGCGCAATATGGTGTGCGGGTTGAGTGAACCCTCGGTGATGGCCTGACCAGCTTCCACATGGTCGCCATCCTTGATGATCAGGCGTGAGGTGGACGGGATCTCGTATTCCTCTTCCTCTTTTTGCTCGTAAGAAACGATGACTTTCCGTTTCTCCTTGCGAACCCGACCGGCGTGTTGAGCCACGATCGTGGCATCGTTCAGAGAGGCGATGAGGTCTCCCACCGCAATTTCAGATGCATCCTTCACGGCGATCTTCCACTGCTCGGGAATTTCATATTCATCACTGACCATTTCACTGTGCTTGACCAGCACGATGCGCAAGTCGCTAACTTTGTCCTGTACATTGAATTGAGCTGTGCCGGATATGCGGGTAATGACAGCTTCACCTTTTGGTGCGCGGCGGGCTTCGAAGAGTTCTTCCACACGGGGGAGACCTGTTGTAATATCCGATCCGGCGGCTACACCACCGGTATGGAAGGTGCGCAGGGTCAACTGAGTACCAGGTTCACCGATGGACTGGGCAGCCACAATTCCGACTGCTGCACCGAGTTCCACCTGCTTGCCACGAGCCAGGTCCATGCCGTAGCATTTTCCACAGATGCCGTGGACAAGTTCACAGGTCAGAGGTGAGCGGACTTTTACTTCATTCACATTCGCTGTGTTGATCTTGCGGATC
>JBGQAS010000339.1:0-2907 GCA_041494435.1 Anaerolineaceae bacterium
AAAAAGCGCCCTCCATCTCTGGAGAGCGCTAAATGTTTTTCATTTGCTTTACTTCAATACAGGTCTGAATTTATACCCGTACACCAACATTCCCCGTCCGCTTCCATCCGAGCGGATCTTCCGCGTCACCATTTCTACAGGCATGCCAATTTCCACCGGTTCCTTGCCCAAGTCGGTGAGTTGGGCGGTTACCAGCGGACCTTCGTCCAGTTTCACCAATGCCACGGTGTACGGCGACTGTTCTTCAAATCCGGCGGGCACATCGTGCATTACTGTATAGGAATAGACTGTACCGTGACCTTTGAAGGTATAAGGATGCTTGGCTTCCCCACCACAATGGGGGCAGACATCCCGAGGGGGGAATAATTTTGCATCGCAATGGGGGCAGGTTTCTCCCACCAGCCCGTAGCGCTGTTGACGTAATCTCCAATGACGAGGAATTTCCATTTTTCGATATGCTCCAAGTATTTGATAAAGTTGATTGTTACTATAAGCGCCCCCGTCTGTCAGAAACTATCAAAAAACAGGGCTTGCCAGGCGCGAGGGCATTTATCCCGCTGTTTTGCTATCAAAACCTATCAGTTTTGGTGTTTTCGCAGCTCGATTTTGGGTTTGCCAATAAAAGATCAATGCGACGATGACACCTAGGTTTATGGCAGCCAACACCCATAAAGGAACCAAATCCTTGGCATACAGATAAGGGAAATAGGAGAGCAGCGTGGTGAGCTGCAGCACAAATGGAATCACAAGCAGTCGAGGACGGGCACAGATAAGCGGGATGCTGAATAGCGCTGCTGCATAAAAATACCGTTCGTGCATTCGGGGTAGCAGGAAGGGAAGCACCATCAAGCTGATCATTGCCAGTTCTATCATGTGCTCCTGGGTGAGCTGATCCCTTTGTTTCCAACCCAGCCACAGGTAAATCAGAGAGCCCGTACCTGTCAGGAAGAAACCTATCCATTCCCATTGTGCCATTCTAATATCGGGAAAAAATGCAAAAAAACTGGGAGCATTCCATGTCAGCACCGGGAAAAGATCGCTCTGACGGAAATAAACTGTCAGGACAGACAAGAAAGGTTGACCACCGAAAGCTGCAGGGAGGATGAGTAAAACGAATATGGCTGGAGGTAAGAGAACCCATTTCCAGGGAATTTTCCGAACAAGGAAGAGGAGTAAAAGGAAAGGCCCAAAAAAGACTGCCTGGAATTTGAAGCTGAGTGCCAGGGAAAACATCACCATTCCCCAAAATGGTTTTTCTTTTAGCAGGAAATAAAGACTTAACAAAAGGAACGCAGTCAGAATGGAATCATTCTGACCCCACCAGGCACTGTTCACCCAAACGGTTGGAGCCAGTGCGGCTGCCAGTGCTGCTGTCCAAGAAGTTATCTTGCTCTGAAAAATCCGAGCAATTTTATACACGGCCAAAACACAGATCCCATCAAAAAGGATGGAAAAGAATTTTATGGCCAAAACTTTGGGAATGCTTGGGAAGCGGGATGCTAAAAACAATAAGTACAGGAAGGGAGGACTGACATTGGAGAAGGATGTTCCGACTGGAGTCGCGAATCCTTTCCCGATGGCAAAGTTATCGTACCAGCCAAAAAGGTAACTCGACAAATCATCCGTTACCATTTGTAAACCTCGCAGCCGTGCATAAACCGCGAGACCCAACGACAGAACAATGATCACAATCCCAATATTTTTTCCTTTCCTGCTGAAAAAAAAATCCTCCATGCGATTCCAATGTTTTTTTAGAAGGGATCCTGATTCCGTCATGAAAACCCTCAAGGTTGATTTTTGTGGATCTACTTTTCCAGAATATGAGTGATCGCAGTTGCCGCTGCTCCACCCAAAGTCTGGACCATCGCTCGGCGGGCATTCTTCAACTGGGCTTTTCCGGCTTCACCGCGCAGCTGCAACACAGCTTCTGCCAGTTGATACGCTCCTCCGGCGCCCAGTGGATTCCCACGTCCTTTCCACCCGCCCAGAGTGGAGATGGGTATTTTCGGTTTCCCTGCCAGCTTCCAACCTTCGCCTTGTTTCGCAAAACCTGCTGCTTCCAGGGATAAAGCGGTATAGATCGAGTAGCTGTCGGTCAATTCGAAAAAGTCCACGTCTTTGGGAACTATCCCTGCCTGGCTGCAGGCGTCTTGCACCGATTGCTGGGCGGAAGTGAACATTAACGGGTTTGGGCGGTCGTGCAGCGACAAGGCATCGCTGGAAACCTTGGAAGCCGTCACTTTTATTGCAGAGTGGGCAAAATCCTTGGGGAGCAGAGCCGCGCGAGTGAGCAGCAACGCCGCAGCCCCATCAGCCACCGGCGCAATGTCCAACTGGTTCATCGGGTCGTACATCACTTCGCAATCTTCATAGGCTTTGGGGGTGATGGCTTTTCGAAAGAAGGCATTTGGATTGTGGACAGCATTTTCACGAGCCGTAAGGGTGAACCCACTGAAAGCGTTCCGGGGTGCATGGGTTTCGCTTAGGTATCGTTGCATCAAGATAGCTGCCAACCCGGTGGGAGTGACTCCACTGATGCCTTCGTAATCATAATCCGTGATCTCGGTGATGGCAGATTCGATCTCTGAACCCGTCGCATCTGTAACCTTTTCGATCCCCACAACAATGGCGGAATCGATGTACCCGGAAGTGATTGCCAGGTATGCCAGGTGGAATGCTCCCGCGGCAGAGGCTTCCGCAGCTTCAACAGTATACGCTTCAATTCCATTCAATCCACAGTGTTGGGGTAGAAGAGCTCCCAGGTTTGCCTGGTGGGAAATGTGGGATGCCAGCAGGTTGCCTATGTACATGGCTTCTGGCAATATCCCTCCCGCATCTTTGCGAGCTGCCAGGATGGCGCGTGTTGCCAGGCTGTGCAGGCTTTCACTCCAGTATTCACCGACCGGG
>JBGQAS010000279.1:0-3590 GCA_041494435.1 Anaerolineaceae bacterium
AGCTTTCTTCAACTGCCAGGTAAGCGGCCCAGATTGGTGATATCCACGATATGTGCCAAGGGATTGCATCCAGCGGAAACGGATAATATTCCTGAGATTTCCAGCCAATTTGTGAGCAACCGAAGCAGCATGGAAATCAGAAAAGACGTTTTGGAACCAAGATTTAAACAAATCCCAAAAGTTGAAGTTCTCGTTGGGATAAATATGCTTGAATGCCATCCCTTCCCGACGATACCTGTTTAGGACTCCATTCCAGGTTTCGTTATGCACATGAACTACTTCCGCATCTTTCACATAAGCGATCCCAAGTCCCTTGTCGTGTGCCCATTTTGCCCACTCCAGGTCTTCGAGAGCAGGAAGATTTTCATGATAAGGGTGGACATCCCAAAGGGTTTTGCGAATGGCGGCATTAGCATTGTTGCAAAAAGGGTGCGCCTGGTGTAAATCTGTTTGCTCGGGATACCAATGGAGAAAGATTTGTTGCTCGGAAAAATGGCTCGTGTCTGCTCCCCGCTGTTTTCCATAAGTCAAAGCAATTTTAGGGTCCGCGAAAGGGGTAAGTAGTTTTTCAAGCCAATCGGGATATACAGGATAAACATGTGCTGAACAGATAACGATATATTCGCCGGTCGCCTTGGAGATCCCGAGGTTTAAGGAACGGCCAAACGAAAAATCTTCAGGTCGGATGGAAACAACCTGGACTCCTTCCTTCCTCGCGATTTCGACTGTAGCATCTGTTGATCCCGAGTCAACCAAAATAACCTGGCTGGGTTGAATGGTTTGGTATTTTAAACCGCTGAGCAACTTTCCCAGATGCTGTTCTTCATTAAACGCTCTAATTACCACTGAACAAGTAGGCATGCATTATTCCGAAGGCTTTTTTTGATTTTCAGGAACATATTCGTTCCAGTACATCCTGCCAACACGGAATTCCTGTTTAAAACCCATGGCAGAAAGCATGTTCCAGCTGGTTTCATTTCCATTGAGTACCTGGATCTCAACGGAATGTACTTTCTGATCTCGAAGCCATTCGAGAGCCATATGGCACATATGTGCACCCGCTCCCAACCGCCTCACTTCAGGTTCAATCCATTCGTCGCTCAGTTCTCCTACGAGCAAACCTCCCATGTAAGGTGGAAGTCTTTTTATCCTGGCAAGGAGAAAACCTTCCACCTTTCCTTCATATTCAGCCACATAGGCTTTACTGAATTTCCCTAACGTTCGCTTGAAAGTATCCAGCCATATCTCACCAACATTTTCAGGAACTGGAAGACGATAACCAAATCGATGAAAATGCTGGTTCAATAGTGCGTAATACTGTTTCATGATGGGAAAATCAGACTCGTTTGCTTCGCGATAGGTCACTTTGCTCATGGCAACTCCTTGCGGATAACTTCGGCCCACTGTGTGGGGTCCAAGCCAAATTGCGCAACATAAGCCAGCGCCATCCGTTCCAGCCCAAAAGCTACGCAACCTGTGTGGACAAAGCTATCATCCGGGAGGGTAATATTCAAATGCCGTCCAAAGAAATCCTGATGGTAATTGTAAGAACCCACAGCGAGAGTTGAATTCTTGTAAGGTAGGCTTGCTCGAATTTCATACTTTAGCTGAAAGGCATTTTGAAATGCTGCCTGTTTGAATTCCCCTATGAAGAAGGGGTCATTCGCAGATTCAACCTTGTAAACAAACCCTATGGATTCAAAGAATTTTTCCATTGTTTTCCGGGCAGATTCACGTTGTTCCAAAACGAATTGCTTGCTGCCAATGAAAATGATCTCCCGCATGCTGAAATTCCAAAGGCGTTCCAGGGAATCCAGGTTGCTGGACTCATAGCGAAAGCAATTGCCAACCGCTGTGGCTGTTAGAGAATCGGAGGACAATTTTTGATTCATGAGGGAAAAATAAAGATGATAACAAACCGCGGGAGAAAGAAGATTCTGGATTTTCGCAAAAGCATAAAGATCCGTAGATAATCCTTCGTCCTCGCAATGCGCATGTTGGGAAAAGTCCTCGATTACGTCAAGGTCGCTCCGAAGATGGGTTGCGAAGGAGAGAGAATGTGGAAAAGCTTTGAAATAATTGACTTTCTCCAGGAATGTTGCGGAAACCAGGGTTGGAAAACGGTACGGCGATGCACCGTATCCTTGGGCGACGGATATGAATTTGCGTTCAAAGAAATTGATCAGGTTCGTGAGCAAAGGTCCTAAAGAATAGATACCTTCACCTTCTCTGAATACTTCCTTGCGTAGCATGAGCTCAGGTATAGGGTCAATCTGGAACTTCACTTCCCTATCCAAATGATCCTCGAGGATCTTCACTTTTGGCTTGTAGGAATCCCGGATCATCGATTCAACAAGCCGAAGCACTTTTCCTTGTATTTTCTTTAATTCCAGTTTGTCGATGGATTGCTTTAATTCAAGCTGAATCCATCCCCCATCGGGAGCAACTTTCCCAAGATGAACCCTTTCATCCAGGTAAGCCAATTTGGATTCGACCTCGCGTACCAAGTGGTCGGGGATTTTGTGCTCGAGCGGGATCCTGATGCTTTTTTCACTCATGGTTTGATTTAACCAAAAAATCAAGAATGGCTTTGTAATTTACAAGATCAGCTATGGCGTCTGCATTTACTTCCACCCCAAATTGATTTTCAATGGCAGCCATCAAGGACATGTGCCCGAGGGAATCCCATTGAGGCAAATCACCAAAGGATAGATCATCGGAGATACTCTCTTTATCAACCTGGAATTGATTTGCGAGGAATTCTTTCAGCTGGGCACCAATCCCTTCTTTCGTTTTTGACATTATACCTTTTCCTCCTTGGTAGCTTCGTTGTCTTCAATTAAAAATGGCTGACCTTTCAATATGCCATTTGAAAGTACTTTGAATACTGGATTCGCTTTGGGTTCGAGCATTTCTTCTGGAAATTTCTTCAGGTGGACATATCCTCTCCATTCCGGATCTGGTTCCAGAAGAGAAGAAAAGGATAAATTAGTTTGGAAAAGCTGGAAATACAAGAATCTCCGCGCATTCTGCTGGTAAGTGACTGGAGATGAAATGGTTTTCGTCTCCAATAGGTTTTTCGCTTTCTGAATGAATTCTTTGGCATTTTTCGGCAAAATTACAGTTGGATATTGGGTGTAGCGTGCTTTCCCCCCGCAAAGAACGGTTGTCCCCATGATGGAAGCTTCCAACCCAATCGTTGAGTTGTATACCATCACGAATTTAGACATTCCAATCAGTTCATACGAACTGAAGTATTCACTGAAATCCACAAACCTCACATTAGGTAGTTGATCTACATGATTTTTCTTCACCCAGTCGGCAACACTTTCACGGCTTTCTTTACCCGGTCGACCTTCATCAGGGTGGGCGCGGATGACAAAAAATGTCTCCGGATGCCTTTTGATCAAAGCCAAGACGGCATCCAGCCATGTGAACATATCGGGGAAGATCACGTTCGCATGTCCCTGGCTGGTATCGAATATCACATTGGTGAAAATTGGTACGATTTGTTTAAAATTCTTAACCCTTCTTACAAAATCCACATCCAAGCCATTCATTTTTGGCCAGAAGCGAATTCCTGCCATACT
>JBGQAS010000057.1:0-8523 GCA_041494435.1 Anaerolineaceae bacterium
AAGGATTTCCTTTGCCACTCCCTGCCCGGCTTTATCCATCATCTGTTCATAGCTCCATCCACCCGCATTGGCTTGCTGTTCAATGGTGCGCATTTCCTGAACGGTAACGAGTTTCATATCCAATCCTTTCCCACATTTCCTTGCCTATTATAACGCTCGCAACCGTTTCGCCCCCACTGGTATAATCTTTTCATGCGCAGGCTGCTCTACATCGCGGTTTTTTTTGCTGGCATGACCAGCCTGGCAGTGGAATTCTCAGCCTCCAGGCTTTTGGGGAATTATTTTGGGACAAGCAACCTGGTTTGGGCAAGCATCATCGGTCTCATCCTCGTATATCTGACAGTGGGCTACTTTTTAGGCGGTCGCTGGGCGGATAAATCACCTAATTTCCGCACGTTTTTCCTCATCCTCACCTGGGGTGCGTTTGCAGTGGGGTTGATCCCCATTGTAGCTCGGCCCATCTTGCGGTTGGCCAGCCAGGCATTCGATCAGTTAAAGATCGGCATTTTGATTGGTTCCTTCACCTCCGTGATGATCCTTTTCTTAATTCCGGTAACCCTCTTGGGGACCGCTTCTCCGTTTGCCATTCGCCTTGCCATCAAAGAAACCAAGACCGCTGGAAAGATTTCCGGCCGGGTTTATGCCGTATCCACGATTGGATCTTTCATTGGGACGTTTCTTCCCACATTAGTTTTAATCCCCGGCATTGGTACTTATCGTACTTTCCTGGTTTTCAGCGGGATGCTGCTTCTGATCGGACTGTATGGCCTGTGGCGTTCAACTGGTTGGAAACTCGCGTTGTTTCACCTGCCTTTGTTGATCGTGATCATCATTTTGACAATACTTGGTATCAAGGGCACGGATAAAACCACTCAAGGCTTGATCTACGAAACCGAGTCCGCCTACAACTACATCCAGGTGCAGGAAATCCAGGGGGTACGCTATCTACGTCTGAATGAAGGCCAGGGGTATCACTCGGTTTATGCACCAGGGCAACTATTTACCGGCGGACCCTGGGAGCAAGTATTGGTTTCTCCATTCTTTAATCCATCTCCTTATTCCATTTCCAATGTCAGAAGGATTGCCATTTTGGGGTTGGCTGCCGGCACAACAGCCAGGCAGGCGGCTGCAGTCTATTCAAATGCGATTATCGATGGCTATGAGATCGATCCCAAGATTGTTGAAGTGGGCAGGATGTATTTCGATATGAATGAACCCCAACTCAACGTCATTGTTCAGGACGGACGGGTTGGGTTGACTGATTCTCCTGATAAATACCAGATCATCAGCGTGGATGCCTATCGTCCTCCCTACATCCCTCCTCAAATGACCACCCGCGAATTCTTCCAGGTGGTGTTTGACCACCTTACCTCGGACGGGGCCATGGTGATCAATGTGGGTCGCAGTCCTACCGACCGTGAACTGATTAACTGCCTGTACAACACCATCCGTTCGGTCTTCCCATCCGCATTTGTCATGGATGTCCCGCTTACTTATAATTCCATCATCTATGCGACAGTTCAACCAACATCCTGGGTGAATTTGCAGGAAAATTTCTCGACCCTCTTGCAACAGCCGGATTCCCCACCCCTTTTGCTGGCATCGATTCAAATTGCTCTGCAAAACCAGGCGGCTGAACCTGCGCTCGATCCGAAGCTTGTATTCACTGATGACCTCGCCCCCATTGAACTCATCACAAATAAGATGGTGCTTAAATATATTTTTTCAGATCAAATGGAGAACCTGCCATGAAATGGTTGATCAGGGTCTGCCAGGTATTGCTGGTGATTATGGTTCCCTTCGTCGTCTTGATGACTTCGGTGCGCATCTTGCTGACCCCGCTGACCGTGGATATCGAATATAAACTGCCCAATGTCCCTGCGGATTCTTATGGGTTCACGTTGAGCGAACGGACAACCTATGCCAAGTTAGCTGTCAAATACCTGACCAATTCCCAGGGAATTTCTTTCCTGGCAGATCAAACCTTCTCTAACGGTCAACCTCTTTACAACGAACGCGAACTAAGCCATATGGAGGACGTGAAGAACCTGGTCCAGAAAACCATAATTGGTTGGTATATTACGGGAGTATTAGTCATATTGGCGGGCTTCGCTGCCTGGCGGACCAAAAAACTTAGCGATTATTGGATTGCCATGCGGGATGGTGGTTGGGCAACCTTGATTTTGATTTTTACCATTTTGGTGGGCGTGACCATCAATTTCGATTGGCTGTTCACTGCCTTTCACCATATATTCTTCACCGGGGATACATGGCTTTTCTTTTTCAGCGATACACTCATCCGCTTATTCCCCATGGAATTCTGGATGAACCTGTTTATTGCACTCGGTTTTTTCTCCATCCTTTTTTCAGGAATCCTGATTTGGGTGGGTAACCGGTTATCAAAAAGAAAAAGCGGGTGATTTCTCACCCGCTTTGTTTTACTTGGCTTTCCCTTGATCTTTAACCGCATCCATCGCTTTTTGAACCGCATCCGGATTACCCAGGTAATAATGCTTGATGGGATGTAAATTCTCATCCAGCTCGTACACCAGGGGAACGCCGGTGGGGATATTCAGCTCGACAATTTCTTCATCCGAAACATGATCCAGGTACTTCACCAACGCGCGCAAACTGTTACCATGTGCAGCAATGATGACCTTTTTACCCTTCTTGATTTCAGGAACAATGGTCTTTTCCCAATAAGGTAAGAAACGGTTGACCGTGTCTTTCAGGCATTCGGTGAGGGGCAATTCCGCTTCGGTCAAGTTCTTGTAACGGGGGTCGTGTCCCGGATAACGGGGATCTTCTTTTTTCAACGCCGGGGGTTGAATATCGTAACTTCTACGCCATAATTTTACCTGGGCTTCGCCGAATTCTTCAGCAGTCTGCGCCTTGTTCAAACCTTGCAGGGCTCCGTAATGACGCTCGTTTAGACGCCATGAATTGACCACCGGGATCCACATCAGGTCCATTTCATCCAGGGTAATCCACAGAGTACGGATAGCCCGCTTTAAAACGGACGTGAAAGCGATATCGAAGGTGTAGCCACCTTCCCGGAGGAGTTTGCCGGCATTATGCGCTTCCTGGATCCCCTTTCCGGAAAGGTCCACGTCTGTCCAGCCCGAGTATAAGTTCTTCTGGTTCCATTCGCTTTCGCCATGTCTCAACAAAACCACTTTATACATATATAACTCCGCATGAAGAAATAAATAGCGCAAGAAAAACTCTTGCGCTATTCAAAGAACGCAATTAAAGGTCTATTTTACCTTACTGCGACCGGGTTCTCTGCATTTGTACTGGCATCGAAGATGTGGAAATTATCCATGTTGAAGGCAACTTTTACCTTTTCCCCGATGGAATAGCGAGTGCGGGGATCAACCCTGGCGACATAGTTGTGTTTGCCGCTCACCAGGTAGAGCTGGATTTCATTCCCCATCAGTTCGGTCACATCCACCTTGGCATCTACTTCAGCTGCATCAATACCGGGTGGGATGAATGCGGGGTTGTAAATGTCTTCCGGGCGGATCCCGAAGATCACTTCTTTGCCAGCAAGCTTGCCATAAAGGCCCTTCATTTTATCCGGAATCTTCACAACTACTTCACCGGCATCCACGTAGAGTTTGGAATCTTCTTTTGTAATCTTCGCAGGGAAGAAATTCATGGCAGGCGATCCGATGAATCCAGCCACGAAAAGGTTGTTCGGTTTGTCATACAGTTGCTGGGGGGTATCCAACTGTTGAAGAATGCCTTTATTCATCACAGCGATTCGGGTTGCCATGGTCATGGCTTCGATCTGATCGTGGGTTACATAAATGAAGGTGGTCTTCAAACGTTGATGCAGTTTGGTGATCTCGGATCGTGTTTGCACACGCAGTTTTGCATCAAGGTTCGAGAGGGGCTCGTCAAAGAGGAATACTTTGGGTTCGCGTACGATGGCACGTCCTACCGCCACTCTTTGCCGCTGTCCGCCTGAAAGTTCGCGCGGTTTTCGTTTTAACAACCCTTCGATACCCAGGGTTTGGGCAGCAATATCCACGCGTTTGCGGATTTCTTCCTTGGGTACCCGTCGGAGCTTCAGTCCGAAAGCCATGTTGTCATACACAGACATATGGGGATATAGCGCGTATGACTGGAAAACCATGGCGATGTCCCGGTCTTTGGGGGGAATGTCATTGACCACATTCTTTCCAATCAGGACCTTGCCGCTGGTGACTTCCTCCAACCCTGCCAGGCAGCGCAGAGCGGTAGTTTTACCGCATCCCGATGGACCCACCAGCACCAGGAATTCTTTGTCCTCAATTTGGATATCGAGATCATTGAGGGCGGTGAAATCTCCAAACTTTTTCGTGACGTGATCGTACATTACACTTGCCATTTCTTCCTCCTTTTGGTTTGTATATAGTGGTTAAATTATCCATCATCGGGAAGGGAAATGCAAGCGTTTTTTCAAAAACGTTTTGGGAATTTTTCGATGTATCGAAGATTATTTGCGCAGTTCTTGAAACTTTCCCAGTGCTTCAATGACCAGGTCTATATCCGCTTCGGTGGTTACAGGTGACATATGTCCAACCCGGAAGATTTTTTCCTTCAAGGCACCCAGTCCACTTGAAATCTTGAGCCCATACTCTTCCAACAGGTAGTCCACAATTTTCAAGCTAGAAACTCCCTCCGGTGCGAATCCTGCAGTCAGCACCGGGGATAATTGGTCGTCGGCGGTGAAAGGCAGCATACCAACTTTCCTTAAACCAGCTCGTAACTTGAGTGCCAGCTTCCTGTAACGTTCCAACCGGGTGGGGATACCTTCAGCCAATAATTCATCCAGAGATGCTCTCAGGGCATAAATATTATTCGTCGGCATGGTAACGGGGCTTGGATGCCAATCGCCCCATTCCGTTTGATATTTTCGCCAGGTCTTCAAGTCGGTATACCAACCGTGGGCTTTATTCGGGTTCCGATCAATGGCGCTCCATGCCTTTTTCCCAACGGCACAAGGAGCCAATCCCGGAGGTGCACCCAGGCATTTTTGAGATGCAGAAGCGCACAAATCGATGCCCCAATCATCCATGGAAAATGGCACCCCGCCAAGCGAAGATACAGCATCGACGATGAAAAGTGCTGAATATTTGTGGGCGATGGCGCCTAATTTTTCGATCGGATTCTGGATCGTCGTGGACGTTTCCAGGTGAACTACAGCCAGGGCTTTGGCATCGGGGTTCTCGGCAAAAGCTTGTTCTATGTCGCTCACCAGGATGGGTTCCCCCCATTCAGCAATCACCTTAACCACCTGGAGACCGGTCCCTTCGGCTATCGATACCAGTCGGTCGCCAAAAAAACCATTGGTTCCTACAATGATTTTGTCTCCCGTGCACAGGGTAGAACCCATGCAAGTATCAATAGCCAGGGTACCCGACCCGGGCATGATATAGACATCTCCCTGAGTATTAAATACTTTTCTTAAGATGCCTTGGGTTTCTGTATAGAAAGCAGTCCACTCAGCGCCATAATGAGGTCGTACCTGGCTGCCCATGGCTTTCAAGACTGCCGGTGAAACTTCCACTGGGCCTGGGATCAAGAGTTTAATCGGTCTTTTAGTCATTGATTTCCTTTCAAATTCTTAGGGTAAATCCTTGACCTTTAGAAATCAATCCTGCTTCACAACTCCTTATGATACATCCGATGAGTTTTATAGAATTTCACTCCCAGGGAACGTAGTTCATTTTGCATCCGGTCGTTTTCAATTCCAATTTGCACGATGTCGGCATGCTGGAAATGACCTTACACAATGCTTTTGTACATTTCGCTAAATAAAATGGCTGTTCCACCCATTCCGCGATATTCTTCCAAAATCCCGGCACCATTTATATTAATCCACTTTGTCGCCTGCATTTCCTTGAAGATATCAATCCAGCCAAAGGGAAAGAGCTTTCCATTTTGCCTTTTTACGGCAGCAGATATATCCGGATAAGCAAACAAGAAACCGACCGGATCATCGCCTTTCATCAGTATTTTGATAAAGCGTGGATCTGCGAGCCAGAGGATTTGGTTTGCCATGCTCCTGGCTTCGTCGTCGGTTAGCGGAGTATTTCCACTCGTGCCAATCAGGGCACCGTTGTACAGGTCTTTAAGTTTGGAAACCAGGCTTAGCAAATCGCTGCGATGTTTAAACCTGGCAACACTCAGTCCTTTTCGCTTCTTAATCAATTCGGCTGCTTTGAGTATCTTTTCAGGAAATTGAAAATCTCCAGACATATAACCCGAAACGATATCATTCGAGATTTGGAAACCTTCCCCTTCCACAAAATCCATGTAGTACTTTGGGTTATAGGGGATCCCAAATGCGGGTTGATAATCAAAACCTTTGACGAGCAATCCCAAACCGTCCAGAGCCATAAAACCTTTGGGGCCAATGACTTGGTTTAAACCTCTTTGTTTCACCCAGTCAGTGGCGTTTTGAAAAAGTTGATGGGAGACGTTGAAGTCATTAATACATTCAAAGTACCAAAAGAAAGCAGTTCTTTCGTGGTTGTACTCGTTGTAATTGCGGTTGTCGATGACTGCAAGCCTGCCGATGGGTTGATCTTCTGCATTTAGAGTCAAAAAAAAGGCGGCATCGGAATGTCGAAAAAAAGGATTCCGGTTCCGGTCGAGCGCCTTGGAAACATCCCCTTCCAGGGGAGGAATCCATTGAGGGATGAATTTGTAAATTGTGAAAGGTAACTTGATGAAATTCTGAACGGATTTTTTGTCTTCGGTATTGATTTGGATGGTTCGCATTGTTTGACCTTGAGTGTTGTCTTGGAATATTATAGCCGGTTCTATTTTTGCTTATTTACTTTACGAATTAGTACATTAATTCTATAATCATTTTGAATTATTGAACTATCACTTCCCTATCAAGGATCCTGCTAATGCCTGAAATACCCGAAATAATGTCGCGGACGAAGGAACTGAAAAAAGAATTAAGCGGTAAGACAATCCAAAAAATCGAAGTTCTACAGCCGAAATGTCTGAACGTTCCCTCAGCCACCTTTATCAAATCATTGACCCAGGCTACGGTTGCGGATGTATCTTCAAAGGGGAAATGGATATTCATCGACACGGATCGCGGATGGTGGCTGGAGAATATGGGCATGGGCGGGGAATTGTTGCTTGTCAACCGTGAATCCCTCCCGAAGAAATATCATCTATTGTTCGATTTTACAGATGGCCAGACACTTTCGATTAACTATTGGTGGTTTGGATATACTCATTTTGTCAAAAAGAATCAACTTGACAAGCATCCTATGATCAGCAAATTAGGCCCGAATTCATTGGAAATTTCGCGAGAGGAATTCACTGCGCTCATGAAGAACCAGCGTGGACGGGTCAAATCTGTCTTGCTCGACCAATCGAAGATCGCAGGGATAGGGAATGCCTACATTCACGATATCTTGTTCCTGGCAAAGATTCATCCCTTGCGAGCCTCTACTTCCCTGGATGAAAAAGAAATTGCCAGGTTATTCGATGCCATCCACAAAGGGCTGGAACCGAGTCTGATGAAAGGCGGAGCCTGGTATGAATTGAATATATACGGCAGACCCGGAGGTTTTCAACAAAAGGATATCCTCATCGGGTATCGTGCGGGATCTCCCTGTCCTAAATGTGGAACGCCAATTGAAAAAATCCAAACCGGCAGCACCAGCAGCTTTATTTGTCCCCATTGCCAGCAAATTTCTCCTTAAAAAATGGAATTACCATTGACGTTGCTTTTCCTCTCATGTAAAATATCTATCGAAAGGAGCCACGAGACATGACATTTCTTCAGAAACATATCCATGCACCTGCTGTTACTTTTAACGGTCTCGTTGCCGTTCCTTTCACAAGGTTGCCCGTATAGCATTGCGCTTTTTTTCCGACTTCGATCACGGGCTAAGTGAAAGCCCGTGATTTTTTTCTTTGCAGAATGGAGGGTAAGTTGTCGTCATCACAGAAGTACATATATGATTTGAAGCAGGCATATCACAAGAACCGCTTGCTTGGCTTATGGCGCTTGATTACCGGGTACCAGGTGCAGTACATCCTTGCCAACCTAAGCTTGGGGGTCGCTGCCCTGGCCAAGACCACCACCTACCTCTTGCTGCGTTACTTTGCTGATAATTATTTCCCTCAAACCGGTCCTGTGGTTCCCCTGTATTGGATTGCCTTGGGGTTTATTGGACTTGCCTTCCTGGAGGGTATTTTCAGCTTCCTGGCAACCCGAAGTGCGTCTCAAACTGCAGAATCCACCACACGCCGCTTACGCAATTACCTGTTTGATCACATCCAGCATTTACCCTTCACCTACCACGACAAAATGCAGACGGGTGAATTGATCGAACGCTGCACCTCCGATGTGGATGCCCTCCGGCGGTTCTTTGCCGACCAGGTGATCGGCATTGGCAGGATCGTCCTGGTATTCATTATTAACTTGATCGTGATGCTGGACCTGGATGTCACTTTGGCATTGATCTCTATCATCGTCGTCCCTGTTGTAGTAGGTGTATC
>JBGQAS010000093.1:0-6799 GCA_041494435.1 Anaerolineaceae bacterium
CCAGTACCCCACCCCAGAGGCAGCAGCCAGCGGGTTCCAACTCATGGGCGGGATCAGCCTGGTATTCACCATGGTTTCAGCCATCCTCTCAGGAATCATATCGGATAAGGTGGGTAGACGTCCGGTAATCCTGACGGGCGTATTCCTGTGCGCTGTCACCACGGTAGCCATGGCATTCTCACCGAGCTTCGTCTTCTTCCTGATCATGACCGCCATCCGCTCGCTGGCGACCGGACCCATCCTGACGGTAATCCCTGCCCTTACCAGCGACCTTTCTCCCAAGGAGGAAGCTGGGCAATACATGGGGTATGCCAACCTGGCTACAGGAGTTTCTGGAGCTCTTTCCGCGATAATCTTTGGTGTCATCCTGACAAGTTGGACCCGGACCAGTTTCTTTGTGATTTTAATTGCTTCTGCTTTCTTGTTCCTTTTTGGAGCTTTGATCTTCATCTGGAAAGTAAAGCAAAAAACAGTTGACCAACATACCACGCACGATGTAGCGAAAGCAACCTAAAAGTAATATCAACGGCGGCCCTTTCGGAGCCGCCGTTTGCGTTTAAATAGACTTTTTTGCTTCATTCATCCATTAAAATATTCAAGCAATATGTTGTAGAATGAAAAAATAAATTTGAGGTGAAAATGAAAAAATATCTCCCATGGATAATATGTGGTATTTTGGCAATCTCGACGGGGGTGCTTCTATTCCTGACCATCCGGGTGCATCAGGCAAACAGCACATTAAATAATACATTAGGAAATTTTACCGATGCCACCATCGCAACACAAGTGGCAATGCTGGAGGGAGATCAGGAGCAAATCGCTTCCTACCAAGCAACACAGGTTGTCCTTCAAAACCAGATATCCTCTCTGGAATCGGAGTTAACCACCGCTCAATCCAATAGTTCTGTGATGGCAACCGAAACCGTGAACATCAGGGCGAGCTATGAATGTGTCAATAAAGCCGCCTTTCACCCGGACTATACCAGCAACCAAACCATGTCAAACGCTCTCAAGGCATTCGTCAAGGACATGACCGGGGGCGTGATCCAAGATGCCAACTGGTCAGCCATATGGTACGGTGCGAACAGCTCCATTCATAACGTTTTTGTTTTGATAAATAATGTCCGCGTCAAGGAACCCTTCATCGTTTTCTTCGTTGAAGTTGGGATGAACTTGAAAAAGGGTGTGTTCGATATCAATGGCCAATGCTGGCTGGACCATTGGTAGAAAAACTCAAACACGCAGAATCTACTGATTCGAGCTTTTAGTGCATTGTTGACATACTTGATGTTTGATAGTTCATGCCTGCAAGGCGTAGCGTTCAAAGGGAAATGAAGAAGATAAAAAATCGGGAAACGCGAAGCTGCGTCATCATACCTGCATATAACGAAGAATCCATCATCGGAAAAGTATTGAAAGGTGTGCTTAATGTTTGTCGACATGTCATCGTGGTTGATGATGGTTCCAGCGACAGCACGGTAAAAAAGGTACTGGATTACCCGGTAACTCTGCTTTGTCATCCCCTCAACCTGGGCCAGGGAGCAGCTCTTCAAACAGGAATCGACTATGCATTAACCTTGCCGATGGGCAGCATACGCCTAAAGAAATACCTGCTTTGGTGAATGTCTGTCAGACGGGTGGATATGATGTGGTGCTAGGATCTAGCTTTGTTAGTGGGGGAAAAGCTGTAAGCATATCGCCTGAACGTCGGTTTATGCTCAAAATGGCTACCTTATTCACCCGCTGGACCACCGGACTCACGGTCACAGATACTCACAATGGATTCCGCGTATTTACAAAACATGCCGCCTCTCAAATCCATATCAATCATAATGGTATGGCGCATGCTTCAGAAATCCTTTCACAAATTGCCCAGCTTAAATTGAAATACACGGAAGCCCCTGTAACCATCCATTACACGGCTTATTCAAAGAAAAAAGGACAATCCTTGTTAAATGCAATCAATATATTGTGGGATATTTGGACGGCGAGGTTGAAATGAGTAATCATCTTGGTCAAATACTTCTGCTAATTGGTTTACTCTTTTTTATTTTCTATGTCATAAAGATCAGAAAATTGGTCTTTGATCGGATAATTTTCATCATAGGTGCTGTGGTTGGAATCTTCCTCGTTTTTTTCCCTGGGGTATCCACGGTGATTGCCAACTGGATGGGGATTGGTAGAGGGGCTGATCTGGTTTTCTATCTATTCATTATTGTCAGCTTGTTTTATTTCGTTTCGGTCAACGCAGAAATTCGCAATTTGCAAAAACAAATCACGGAATTGACCCGAACTCAAGCTTTGGCAAATCCAATGCTGGGAAAACAAGAAGCTAAAAGAAAAGCTTCTAGCTGACTTTTGTTTATAGGCTATTGAAAAAAAATTATAAGGGCGACCTTGACTTATCAAGGTCGCCCTTTGTATGAGTTAATCGTTTCAGGGAATCTGTACCATGAATACCCAAGGGCCGGGTTGGATAAACCCCAGCGCTTCCATGAATTTGTGATAAGCCTCTTCGTCGGTCATCCCTGCCGGTTTGGCATTGAAGGTATATCCACCTCCCCCTCCACCTGAGCCACTGCTCGTGATGAAGCTCATATCAATCCCTTCCGCACGCAGTTTCGTCAACGCTGCATTAAGCTTATCGTCAGGGAACCCTTCCGGCATTGAGATCTGTAATTCAGGAATAGTCAGCACCATCGTCAAAGGTCCGGGTTTCGCCAGGTCGCCTATCGGAAAACCTGCAATAATACATCTTCCAACAACGTTTTCGGGCAGGTCTCTTGTGAACGACCCTTTCGTCACATATCCACCAAAATCCGTATCGTAAATAACCCCGCCCCCGCCTCCTATGGCTTTGTTTTCACCTATTTGAAGTTCAGCAATATAACCAACCATCCAATCACTCCATTCGCCGTGAGTGGGTTTGGTGAAACATAGCGTGATTTCCGTGTACGAAGGTGTCATCTCAGCTTTCAAAAATCGAACATCTATCCCGTTGACACTGATAGTTTTATCGAAAGTGTACGTTTTTGCCTGGTAAACCGGTAAGGATAGATCAAAGGTAAACGATGCAATAGCAATCGTCTGATTCTGATCTTGCCCCGTGTACACAGGGAGAATCATTTGAAATTCAAATGGGTTGTTCAGCAAGTACTCAGGATCGGGGTTTAACTCCACCATTTGAGTGGTAGGATCTTCAGCACTCGCCATCGAACCATAACCTGTATTGATTTCATTTCCACTTTTGTCTTTCAAGGATAGTCCACCCAGGAAGTAATTATCTTTCCAACCATCGAAATGAATCTGCATGGCAACCCGGTTAGCATCTGCATAAGCCCACATAAGAGTCGCCTTCAGGTCGCCGACAGCTTCCACCGCCAGGGGCGCTTCTGGGGTAGCAGTAGCGATGTTAGTGGTGAATTTTCCGCTAGGCCCCTTTTCCGGTAGCATCACATAGAAATCCCAGGGTCCCTTCCTCTTATCGTTCGCCGAAGTGAGTTCATTCACTGAGAGTTTAAGAAGTTGTGGAGTTTCATTTCCTTCCAAAGACAAATTAGCATTCACACAGTACTGTGTGGTTTCGTTGTTTACATCCGACAGAGCCGCTGACTTTATTGAACTCCCGTCGAATTGATAATTTCCGCTTCCCGTCTCAAGGGTAAGATCGTTGATTGTCCACTCTTCTGTTGTCGTGGGCTTGTCATAGCAGATCCCAGCAGTAATGAGGGTCGAGGTTACCTTGATCCATTCCAGGCGGATCTCCGAACCATTCACTTTTGTAGCATAGGTCTGTTGACCACTCGCGGGTTGTCCTGTGTTTGCAGGTACGTCCTGCAAATCAAAATGGAAAGTATTCAATACCTTCTTTTGATTGTTGTCTGTTCGAGTCAATGGCAGATCAATCCCCAGGTCAAGTTTGTTGTTCGAACCCAAATCGTTGATCACCTGATAGGAGATGAATTCACCTGTTACTACCTGATTGCCATCCAATTCAAATGCAGATCCTGTGAACTGAACTGGAGTGGTCCCGATAAAAGTGATTTGGGGGGAATCAAAACTCATTCCTTCCAACAATCCTTCCGCGCTGAATCCGAACAGAACCCGTGTATTGTTAACTGAAATCCAGTCTAATGAAACTGTCACTCCATTGGCAGTTTGATCTGTGCCTATTACAGTGGCAGGCAATGGCTGGTAACTGTTAGTAGGCATTTGGGGATTCAAAGTCGGTTGAGCCGTGGTATTCAGATTCGCCCCCAACCCCGCATCTTTCACACCCTGCAATCCAGTGTCAAAGAAAAAGTGATAGACGGCAAACCCCACGGTCACAATCAATGCCACCCCAATGACGGCAAGGAGGATTGCGGTAATCGGCAAACGCCAAACCATCCTTTGACCTTTAGGGGAGATCCCCGTGATCCGGCGCAAGACGGGCATCACTACGCTGCTATTTTCAGGGAAGGTCTCCGCGGCATTCTGATCCAGAACCAGTTTGATCATTGAATTTTTGTTCATAGTCATTCCTCCTTGTCCATTGAAAAGGAAAGGAATTTCCGTAGTCTTTCACGGGCAACATGTAACCGCCATTTGATGGTGCCTTTCGGAATCTTCGAGGCTTCGGCAATCTCCACTTCACTCATTTCCAGGTAGTAGCGCATAACGACCGTGCCACGCTGTTCAGGAGATAAATTCAGAAGAGCTTGGCGGATCTTTTGGGTAAGTTCAGCCTGCAAGGCTTTCGTTTCTGGTTGGGGAGCAGAGTCAACCAGCTCTTGGAAATCCTGTAGACCTTCGCTATAACCGGCGAACCGGGTCGCATCGTGAGAAGCGCTGATGGCAGCATTCACCACGCCCCGTAAGAACCAGGGGGCAAATGGTCGGGTTGGATCGTAGGTATGGACCTTGCGGTGCAACTCGACGAACTTGCTCTGCACCACATCTTCCGCCAGCGCGCTATCCCGGGTAACCAAAACCGCAGCACGCAAGGCTCGGACTTGGTATTTTTCCATAATCCAGGTCAATCCTTCCAAATCCTTGTTCATCAGCAGGCGTATGGCTTCTTTTTCATCCATCAACGGCTCCAAAGGAATGCACAAGTATATGATATATACATTCGGGCAAGCAAAAAGGTTGGGGGTTGGATGGTAAGAATAACACCTTTTCAACTTCCCCAAAAATGGGTAAGGGGCTTCCCCCTAACAATAAATAGGTTTTGATACTATCAAGAATGGATCGAACAACCTTCCACCCAATGTTGCCCATCCTTGGCCAGCATTCGATCCGATTCCACCGGGCCCCAACTACCTGGTTCATATAGGATCAGGGGCGGAGCATCGGGTGTTTTCCAAAAGTCCTGTATGGGTTGGATCAGCTCCCAGGCTTTCTCCGTGCTGTCGTTGCGCATGTACAACGATTGATCCCCATTGAGCGCATCCAACAGGAGCCGTTCGTAGGCTTCCGGGATGGACATGGGTCCGAAAGATTGATCATAATGAAAGCCCATATCCACGGTACGCATATCGGCAGCCGTATCGGGCACTTTCGCTTCAAACCGGATATGGATACCTTCATCCGGCTGCAAGCACAGGATGAGGGAATTGGGCGTCATCTTCATATCTGCAGGCAAAGAAAACATGCTGTGAGGGGGACTTTTAAACTGAATGATGATCCGCGAAGATTTTTCCGCAAGTTTTTTGCCGGAACGAAGATAAAAGGGAACTCCCTGCCAGCGCCAGTTATCGATGAAAAATCTCACAGCAGCAAAGGTCGCTTTTCGGGTACCCTTTTCCACTTTAGGTTCTGTGGCATAACCGATGTATTGCCCCCTGACCGTATATTGATTAATATCTTGCTGGCTGAGAGGCCGGACGGAAGTTAAGACCTTCACTTTTTCATTATGCAAAGCCTCGGCCGTTGTTGAAGCCGGGGGTTCCATGGCTACCAAAGTGAGTAAGGTGATAAGATGGTTCTGGAACATATCCGGGAGGATCCCCACCGTATCATAATAACCCGCACGGCTGCCAACCCCTTCAGTTTCAGCGACGGTAATTTGTACAGATTCAATGTTGTAGTGATTCCACAGGGGTTCGAAGATGGTGTTTCCAAAACGGAACACCAAAATATTTTGAACAGTTTCTTTCCCCAGGTAATGATCAATGCGGTAGATTTGTTTTTCCGTCAGGGTCTTATGTAAAGTTTCATCCAATTCCAAGGCAGCAGTCATATTTGAACCGAACGGTTTTTCAATGACTACCCGCCGCCAGCCCCCTTCTTCCTGTGACAGACCACTCCGGCCCAGTTCGTCGACAATGGGAGCAAAGGATAACGGAGGAGTAGCCAGGTAAAACAAGCGGTTTGCCGGACCCTTTTCCATTTTGGACAGCGAGGATGCTAACCGATCCACGTCTTCCGGGTGGCTCACTTTCCCGGTTATGTAATAAATGTACTTGGCAAATTCCTTCCATTCCTCATCTTTGAAAGCATATTCCGCATTTTCCCCCAGGCTCACGCGTAACATATCCCTGAAAGCTTTATCCTCATAGGCTGTGCCCGAAAAACCAACAATACGGAAATCCTTGGGTAATCTGCCTTTGCGAAATAAGCTGAACAATGCGGGGATCAATTTACGCTTGTCGAGGTCACCGGAAGCGCCAAAAATGACAATCGAAGTGGAGTTCATTCGGATTTCCTTTGATATCGAAGATGACAGCTCATCCCAATAGACGCCCGGCAGCAGAATCCAACATCCAGATTAATTCTCCGGATTGAGGTGAAATGCGTTGCGCTGGCAGATGTAATA